>CAZOXR010000017.1:0-12046 GCA_964583885.1 uncultured Methanosarcinales archaeon
GGAGGTAAGATAAAGAGATTTGGAAAAAACAATATGAAGTTTTACAAGAAATACAAAAAATTTACAGTAATCTGTGTTGACCAGATTATTGGCACTAAAATCAAGATTGTAACAATTCAAACAAAAAGGTGATATATTATGAAAAAATGCACTGAGTGTAATGGAAAAATGAAAGAATTAACAGCTAAAACTCCAGAAGGGGTTAGCTATAATTATTTTAAGTGTGAAAGTTGTGGAGAAGAAATAGTGGACATGAAGCAGCTGCATAATGTTGCTGACAAGTATAGGGAAATGAAAAGATTTAATGCTAAACTATCTAAATGGGGAATGAGTTTAGGATTGAGAATACCTAAGGCACTGGCTAAGAAGTACCATCTAAAGGACAATGGAGAAGTAACAATAATTCCTGAAGATAAAGGAATGAAGATTATACCTGCTTAAAGAAAATGATTCATTATATGGAACATCGGATGCCATAAGAACACAAATGCTCCTGAGGAGCAATTGCTTTGATTGCTTAACAAGTGGCTAAAGCAAATGTGTTCGGAGGCAATCCGAATGAGAAAAAGATGGAAAAGAAAGAGTGGCTATATTACACCTGATTTGACTGTTTCTAAAAAAGATTTAATTAAACACGATTTATTTATCAATGCCTTTTATGATGATTGGATGGATTATAGGGATGGATTTAGGGATTTTCTTAGTGATTTTAAAAAGATAAAAAAAATTCGTAGATATAGAGGCAAATATCTTTGTAAAGAAGTTATTGATAAAAGGATTAAGATGAATCTAAAGCAGAAAAAACTCCTAAAAAGGAGACAAGCTAAGAAGTTTATGGAGAAATTGCGTGGCTCTGGTTTAAAATTACTTAGAAAACAAACCCTTAAACCAATCAATAATCCTTTGGAAAAAACCTTTTTCAGTTTCAATTTCTTCAGGTTCCCTGTAACTTTTTTCCATCAAAGCCCTGCATTCATTCTCACCAATAAATTCTCCATCTTTCATACATTCTTTTGGAGGTCCTTCACCAGGTGAACCTCTTGGTTCTTTATCTTGTGGAACGTCTCTTGGTATATGTATTACAGGGTCTTTTCCTATTATTTTTTCAGATTCTATATTAGTACTTGTTATTGTGGATTTTGACTCTTCAGAACAGCCACCCTCGATATTAGTGTGCATTTCAGTGAAATGCTCACAGTTAGTTACGTCTATGTTGTATAATGCAACTCTCCTTAATTTATTTAGATTATCAAGTGATGCTAAGTCACCATAAAATTCAGCGCCATATACTTCTGAATCAGATAAAGTTAATTCTTCTAGATTAGTTAATCCGCTTAAAGCAGAAACATCACCTTTAACATCTGTTCCACTTAGGTATAATGCTTTTAAGTTTGTCATATGGCTTAAATCAGAAAGATCTCCTTCAATTTTGGTATAGGTCATTGCAAAGGTATCTAAATTTAAATCTTTAAAACAAGAGATATCTCCATATGCTTTCTCATCAAAAGCAAATTTAAGGCTTTTTAGGTTAGTTGCCTTGCTTAAAGCGCAGATATCTCCATAAACCTCTGGATTAGTATGTAAGCTAAGAACCTTTAGGTTTACTAGCTCTTTTAGATTTACTAAATCTCCTGAAAACTGTTTATGGTAAAAATCAGCAAATTCCAAGCACGTCAATCCTTTTATTTCTTCTAGGTTATTTACAGATTTATCGTTAACCATCTGTATGAATTTTTCATTAGAATATTCTATTTTTTTACCTTCTGCTCCAGGAGGATAATCAAACTTTGTCTGAATGCCATTATATTCGCAAATCTCTTGAGCAGAAACAGAGCTAATAAAAACAATAATCATTAAGATTAAAATTATTTTTTTCATAACTACTAAATTGAATTAATAGTATAAAAGAATATCGGTTATTTGAAAAAGGCTTTATTCTGCATTAACTATTCTCTCAACACCCCAACCTTTTTTCTCAAACTCACCTTGAACAGATTCATATAAGTCTTCCTGTACCAGGGCTACATAAGGTGGTTTAAAATCTGATACATTAATGGGTGGATTCTCCCTACCAGATCCGTAATCTTCCCCAGGTAACTCAATTGATACTTCAGATGGCACACATGGATTATATATATCAATTAGTTGCCCGAGCGTTGCAGTTGTTTTATCTATATCTTCTCCTACCCTAAAACCCCTACCGAATATCAGGCTTCTTTGCTGCTCTCCTTCAGTATAATGGAGCAGGAAGTGGCTCATGCTAATCTCTCTGAAGTCAAAGCCTTCCTCTTCTAATGTCTTCTGAACCTCAGCAGGGTCTTTCCGTTCAAATCTTTTAGGATCTTGTGGTGTTGCAACATATACAGTTTGTTGAGTCATTTTACTCTGAGAGAATTGGTATTTTCTTTTAAATCTTTTCTTTCTTTGGATTTGGCAAAACTATTTTTTATAATTTAATAGTATAAAAGATTTTGTTTTTCATCGATTATAAACAAAAGGTTCTTTAAATTCTTCAGATCCAGTACAACTGCCTTCTTGTTTTTCAATCTTTAATTGAGTATCGCTAACTAATTGAACAATAATCTTGCCTGTATGTTGGGCTGTACTTAGGCTTCCACCTAATGTTCCATGGAAAGGATTAGTGCCAGTATAACAATAGATATTTCCGTCAGCAGTAACTTCAGCAAATTCACGGTTTATTAATCCAGAACTTTCTGGTGTAATATGCCATTTAGAAGCATCTGTAAACCAGCCTGCAATAGATATCACAGGTATAGATGGATCAGAATTGTCATGAACAAAAGCTAATTGTTTATCCCATGCATCAGGAGTTGAAAAAGCCTTTTCAACGCCAAACCAGTTGCCTTGCAGAGTGCCTTTCACATCCTGCATGACTTTCCAGCATTTAGGCTCGCCAATATTGTCTAATAGGCTAAACAATTTATCTTTTATTGGGCCTTCTTCATAATAATCATACGGACAGACTTTATGCAAGCCTGCAGAACCATATTTACCCCCACTATAACCATAATTAGAAGGATTAACATAATCTAGCCAAACTCTGTAATCAGTGGCACCAAAATCAAAATTACCTTGTTTATGGCCAACACCACCAATCTCTTCACCAGCTTTAATTTCAACAAAAACCTCTTTCCAGCAAAAATTTCCTTCTCTAACAGACCAGTCAGTACAATCTGCAGCATCAAACGCTTCTTTTACTTTTCCTCTAAGCTCTTTAACATGGTGATGGAAACCGTGAAAGTGTTTGCATAATCCAAACTTGATGTCATATTCTTTTCTACCTTCTTCAAATGAATCATCTTCTTCTGAAAAGCCAGTTATATACATGTCTGCAACTGCATACAAAGGATAAATATCCTCAGTAGCAGGAGTGCCTATATGTATGTAAGTATGTTCAGTTGGATATGTATGGCCAGGTGGATTAAGGCTGCCTAAGGGAGAGATATCGACTATGATGGCAGTATCAACTGGCGAATGTGTAAACTTTTCATCGCCTGTACAGAATGGCAGTTTGCTAAGATCAGCCATACCTGCATCACCATCGCGTATTGCATGATTCTCTTTTACAATCTCAAATTTTGCATTTAAAGAATCATCATTGATTGATTCAACTTTTTCTTTAAGATCATTAAAATCAAAATATCCTATGATATCATCATTAGCAATAATATCATCTAACTCTTTTTCAATATCTGCTAACCTTTCTTTAGAGGGTGTTTTTGGTTGAGGGCTATCTAAGGCAACAGGTAGTGTTTTTAGCTTTTCTCTTAAAGCAGAAACATCTACGCCAGTTGCTTCTAAATTATCAATACTTACTACAAAAGCTTCATAATGGCCAGGGCCTATTTCGCCTCCCATTTCAAGAAGAATATCCATATTACTTTCAATTCCTGCATAATCAGATGGAACCTGATAATCAGTTTTTTGTTCAGCAGTTTCTGGTTCGTATGTTTCTTTTGGCTCCTGGGTAACTTCCTGAGCACAACCCATTAAGAATATTATAATAAATAAAAAAACTTTTCTCATGATATCATCTCTAGATCTAAAATCTTTTTCCAGCTGCTTCCGCCATTAGTTGTTTTCCAGACATTTGCACTATAACCAGTTATGTAGATAATATTCTGGTCCTTTGGATCAAAGACTATGTCGTAAGCAGGCATATCATAACCATCAAATGCAGCAGGTTTTGCAATAGTGCTCCAGCTTTTGCCTGCGTCTTTGCTTTCAAAAAACTCAGTGCCTTTCCATGGCGCAAAACCAATCATATGTTTACCAGTTGGATCATATGGATTGTATTTGGCTAAATGTATATAGAATGTAGTTTGTTTGAATGTTTTTCCTCCGTCAGTTGAATAAAAGCTTTTATGCTTTGTTAAAGGAGGCAATCTATAATCAAACCTGTGCACATTTACAAAGATATTGTTGAAATTTTGTAATGCAACATCACCTTGTGACATTGTTTGATAGTCTTCTGGAAGGTTTGAGTATGATGTCCATGTTTTGCCAGCGTCTTTTGAGATAATTATGCCCATCTGCTCGTCAACTTCTTGCTCTTGATCATCTTCTGTATGCCCATGTGCTTGCGAGATGCCAACCAGATGGTTGGAATCTTCTGGGTTGACAAAAAGATTAGTTACATAGAATGTGTCTGTAGCTGTTGTTTTTTGTTTTGGCACCCACCCTGTTGGTAATTCAGTCCATGTTTTCCCATTGTCAGTTGTTTTATGCAAAACACCAACTGTATTGAAAATATCATCAGGATCAGCTTCTGTATATGTTGCAGCATAGTTTGAAGAGCTGAAATAAATAGTTTCTGGATTGTTTGGATCTATGGCTAAACCTCCATGACCGCCTGCATTTGTATCACCATGCACCATCTGTCTCCAGCTGTTGCCGCCATCAGTAGTTTCCCAGATGCCTGACATCTCTGTGTAAGGGTCATCAATAAGTCCTGTGTTTATGTCAGTTGGTAATAATAAAATTCTTTTTGGATTAGTTGGATCTATCTCCATGAATCCTGCCCAATCATAGCATTTTTTTGTCATATCTTCTTGATCAGGATAGGCAAATATGCCATTGTTCTTTGCTTGCCATGTTTTTCCGCCATCAGTTGATTTGTAGACGCCTTTAAGCCTGATTGCTACGTATATATTATCAGTATCTTCATGATCAATAACTAAAGAAGCAGCAACAGTGTAACCAGGAGTCTCTTCTTTGCATTTTGTGCCAATCTCTTTCATCATCTTTTTCAGATTTTCCTGCCTTGTTTCATAAGATTCAGTTGGAGGCGGTCCCTCAGGAGGTTTACCTCCTTCAGGTATTTCCTGAGGTGTTCCTTGTTCATCTTTTATTGCAGATAATTTAGCTAATTTCTCTCTTAGTATAGAAACATCCTGTCCTTGTGCTTCTAGGTCATCTATTCTTTTCTTAAAAGCTTCTGCATGGTCAGGACCTATTTGGTTGCCTGTTTCAACTAACATGTTTAAGTTATCTTCTAATCCAGCAAAATCACTTGGAGTTTGGAATTTGTCTGCTTTTTGGGGTGGTTCCATAACTTCTTGTTCAGTTGTTATTGGTTCTTGAACAGCTTCTTCTACAGCTTTTGGTTGTTCTTGAACCGTTTCTTGAGCGCAACCAATAACAAAAATCAATACAAGAATCAACACTGCTCTTTTTTTCATAATATAGGTTTATTTGTTTGGTAGTATAAAAGGGTTTTGCATATGGTGTTGAATAAAGTTCCGAACACCCATATAAGAAATATTATCTTGCTCTCCTTCTGTAAAAGTCTGCCAAAAATATATTTTTTGTGAAAGATCCAGCTGGTATACCCACTAAAACTATCCACATGATGAGAAATATTAACCCTAACAAAATACTTTTCAATATGGCTACAACATAATCTCCTAAATTATTAAAGACTGATTTTATTATTCCAAATTCAAAAAAAGAACCTATAGTTTCTTTATTCATGAAATGTATAGCCAATATTGGGATTGCAAATATTTCAGTGAATATTCTAATCAAATTTAACCAGGGATCTATGGTATTTAGTATAATCAAAAATAAAACATATGCTAAGATAAAAGGAAGAGATTTTAAGAACATAAAGAAGCCTAGTTCTAAATCACTGTCAAATTTAAGAGCAGGTAATTGTTCAAATTTGCCTTTACTAAATTCTTGAATAATTCTAACTCCATACCCCCCTAAAGCAAACCATCCAATAATGGGCAAGAAAATCCATAGAATATTCAACATTCCTTTTGCCCTGTTAAAAGGATATTTGAAAGCAGTTTTAAAGTCTAATTTGTCCATAATAAACCAATACTAATTGAAATATATAAAGTTTTCTTTATTAAGATGGGTTGGAATTTTATATGGCACTTGTTAAACGCAATAAACTCTTTTGTGATTAATGGTGTAAAAGGGTTTTGGGTATTGCATATTGAGCAAAGCAAGACTATATTTATAAAGAATTATAAATTCTCATTGAATAATGAGACGCCGAAGTAAATTAGAAATTTTAGCTGCATGTGATTTTAGTGAATGGAGGGGTTGGGAAAGAGCTAAACAGGCAGGTAAGGATCCGTTTGAAGTGCGTGGATTTGGTAATGTATTTACGGGGGGATTATATTTTGCCGTTACAACTCTTGCTGGCGGAGTTGGTAGAGAAGGTACGATTGAATCAGCAAAATCTTCATACCAACTCTTAAGAGATTATTATGATTCCTGTCCCTGGGATGAGATTAATAAACATGCTGATGATGGAGATTTTAAGTTCCTTCTTGATTATAGAACAGGACTAGAAAATCTAGAAGTAAGATTGGATGCATTTACACATCGGTGCGTAGCAGAAGATTTTGCTTTCTCAATAGGGTGGCAAGAGTTTGTTGAATTAAAAGAAGCAATGGATTATTTGCTAAACATGAATTATAGAAGGGATGTTTTAAGAAAATTTGGAATTGACTTATCCGAGCCAGATACCTATAGAGATCACGCAAAACAAATTGTACTGGAAAGAATAAGTAGTTATTTAACTAATGCTAATCATCACATGGATCAAATTGGAGAGTATTGGGACACTTTTTCAAGAATTTTAACTGGAACTACTCATGAACAATTGAGAGAAGTACTTGCAGAAATGGATGTGATACAAGAGCAACTGAGTAGAGCTCCTGCGTTATCAGATTTTTGTGTTGAAACATATGCTGCACGTCAAGGGAGAAGCCCAGATGATTATGATAGAATACCCTTATTATACGAAGATGGTCTTATACCACATACATCCGATAGTGAGGTTAGGTTTATGGGTTCAGCTCAAGGATGTGAAATTATAGTGAGTCCAGAACGGCAGTCTCGTGGATTTGTTTTCCCAAAATATTCTACTAGGGCAATTGGATTAAGATTAAAAAGATAATTTTTTTTGGGCTTTATTCAAAAGATTGAAATTCCCTTTCTATTAATTAGGCGTTCTCGTGATTGAAACTAACACTTGTTGCGGCGAAATTGAGAATAAGTCCTAAAAACGAGAAAGGGGCATAAATAAAATCATTGTTCATCTTTATGATAAATATCCAGAAAGATTATTTTATTTTCTGAAGAATTATAAGAATATGCTAATCGGTATTGGGCAACATACACTTCTCTTGTTCCCTTCCTCCCATACCTCATAGGTTTGCCAATCTCTGGATTGTCCAATATTTTTTCAATCTGTTTCTTTATTTTTGATTTATCAGCATGGTTCTTAATTTTACTAATTACCTTCAAGAAACTCTTCTTGTAATCAATGTTTAACATGCTTTTAACTCTTTCAAGAAATCATCCTTAGATTTTGTTACGAACTTACCCTTATCATAATCTTGCCATGCTTTCTCTACCCTATCAGCAAATACAAGGTCCTCCTTTAGGTCTTTAGCCATATCTTTGATGTTTTTAAATATCATCCTTTTTTCATCTTTCACTATTAAAAATTCATCTCCTGTGTGAATGTTCTTTCTCAGGGGATTAGGTATGACTATCTGGCCTTTTGTACTAACTTTAGCAATTGCATATTCCATATTTATCACCTTAAGTAAGGTATAACTTACTAGTATATTAATCTTCTCTTTTTTGTTAATAGTATAAAAGATTTTGTTTTTAAAAGAAATTAACTAATCAGCATCCAACGCTTCTAAAATCCTATCGAGCTTTTTATTTATCTTTTCAAGCTCTCTTGAATCACTGCCTGATCCTTTATTAGACCTGAAACAATTATTGCAGTAAATGGGTTTGCCAGGAGTTGGTTTGAAAGGAACTTCACACTTTTCACCGCATGTATCGCAGGTTATGGTATGCCTTTCGTTACTTCTGCCGTCCCTTCTATCGAATCTTCTACGTCTGTCATCCCTTCTGCCAGAGTCCCTTCTATCAAATCTTTTAGACTCTCTTCTAGGCCTATCTCTTCCAAATCTTTTGGAACCTCTTTTACGAGACCTGGGCTTTCGGTTTGGATCAAAGTCTTTCATATTGCAACTTAAGACTATGAGTGAGTTTATAAATGTACGCTAATTATACTCAAAAACAGTCCTGAGCAATCTGGAGTATATTGTGTGAAAGAATAAATTTTAATAAAAAACCATAAATTACTATTTATTTTTTTCAAAAAGTTGTCTAACAACACCTATGATTCCTGATGTTTCAGAATTATACGACCTTTCTCTATATTTTCTTACAGCATAATCAGCCACAGCATACCCCCCTATGCCTAAAGCAGCCAATCCGCTGTAAAGCGGAGCCATAAGAGTTGCTGCAACTAACGTCCCAAAATAAACCTTCTTTACACCCCTTACAAAAAACTGGTTAAGTGATGCAATCTCGCTTTCTGTTAATGGCGGATCCAGTTGTTTTGCCAATTTAATGAGTTTATCGTTCTTTTCTCCTGCTTTTCTCTTTCTACCTATAGTAAATTTATCTATTTCGTTTTGAGTTGCTTTTGCATAATACCACATTGCAGCAGCAATAGGCTTAGCAAGTTTTGGTCCACCCTTTAATAAGCTATAAGCTAACTTATACATTCCACTTTTCTCTCCTGACATTATGTTGTGATTGGAAAGTGCTTCTTCTAAAGATTTCCTGGCATATATTGGATGTCTTCTATGGTCTCTCATCAAGAGAGCTGGTTCTGTTGGTTGTAAGTCTCCTAAGTAATCTGAGAACTCCGATACAAACCTTTTCATAAATGAAGGATTGGCATTAAGAAGGAAATCAAGACACGCCTGGTATCCCTGCATTTCCTGTCTTGGATATGCAAGATCAGGAATATGATCCTCCCCTATATAATGTGAAACCCCATCCATCCACTCTTTTAAATCTCCCATACTCCCTCCAATCTCTGCTATTGCTTTTACAAATCCATTTTTACCTGAGAATGCAGACCTAATTATCCTAAGGAACCCAATTGAAAATGAACTAAGTGCTCCTAGGTAATTTTCTACGTCTTTCTTGGGAATCGTAAAATAAGGGGCATCTATGCTGAACATTGAGGGGCTTATGAAATGCTTTTTTCCACTATGTTCATATCCATCCTGCTCTTTGTCCTCCACAAGATCCATATGAACCAGATAATAGTGGGAATCATTACTTACAACTTTTTCAAGCCTTATTGGATCTGCTTGGGCAACCTTTGGAATATCATCTCTTATTGCATTGAAACAAAATAAGAATCCATAACTATCAAAATCAGTCATAACCAGGCTATAAGGCAAAACAGCAACTGTCCATGACCTCCCTTTGAGTATTCTATGCATTGCTTCAGAATAACTCCCGCTCTTAAATTCAGCATCCAGGGGATTTGCTCCAAGAAGATATACTGCATACCTGTCCTGGCTAGCTCTTTCATCTTCTAAATCTGGAAGTGCTGTTCCTGTGTCAATAAGGTCTGTAATGGTCATTTTATAATGAAAAATTGAGTATTATTTAAAAATCTTTCTATCTTATCTATCTGATAGTGGTGACATATCTAGTGAATTTTATTATTCACTTTTGCCTATCTTTTCCTTATTCTATTATACTCAAAAACAGTCATGAGCAATCTGAATTATATTGTGTGAAAGAAGGATTTAGAAATATTTTTTCATTGACACAATAAATTCTGTTGAGGAATTTGACTGACTAATAAATAACTAAGAAAAATGGAATATGTTATTCTTTTGGAAATTCCTTAAATACTATGTATCCCAAAAAACCAGCAAATGCTGCTGCTGCTATCTCCCACCCAGCAGTTTTATAGTCATCGAGTCCTACACTGTTGACAAGTTCTGTTGCATGCAAAATGACCTGTTCAGTTATTTCAGATTGACTTGCTAAATATGCCTGGTAAGCAATTGCTCTGTCTTGAGCAATATATATTAGAGCCTGAACTAAGGCCAGAATACATTGAAAAAGCAGGAAAAATAATGAAGCAGAAGAAAATACATGTTGGTAGTGTGGGGGATTTAAGGAAAAAACTACAGCACTTTCGATAAATATTTAAATTAACTAATACATACATATATTACAATGAAAAAAACTGAAAAAGACTTTACAGTTTTAATTGAAAAAGATGAAGACGGCTTTTTTGTAGGAAGTGTGCCATCACTTAAGGGGTGCCATACACAAGGAAAAACTATGGACGAATTGCTGAAAAACATAAAAGAAGCTATAGAGTTGTGCTTGGAAGTGGAGAAAGACATACCTTCAGACAGTTTTGTTGGGATTCAACAAGTTAAGATTGCTATATGAAACTTCCTTTATTATCGGCTATTGAACTAATAAGAATTCTAGAAAAGATGGGTTTCCGTGAAATAAGACAAAAAGGAAGCCATAAGTATTTTAGACATCCTGATGGAAGGTCTACAGTAGTGCCATTTCATTCTGGAAGAAAAATTGGTCGTGGTTTGTTAAGAAGGATTATGAATGAGATTGAAATAGGCAGGGAAGAATTCTTCAAATATCTTTGAATTTTAACTAATAAAAACCGTTAACTTTATATAGTACTAACCATTCACTTTTCTAACAAATTAGGAGGAAAACTAAAAATGACAAACCAAAATGTACAGCCGATTTTTATATTACCTGAAGGCACTCAAAGGTCAACAGGAAAGAACGCTCAAAAGACAAACATAATGGCAGCTAAATTAGTTGCTGAGACTGTTAGGACAACCTTAGGACCAAAAGGAATGGACAAGATGATAGTTGATTCTTTAGGTGATGTCGTGGTCACAAATGATGGTGTTACAATTCTAGAAGACATGCAGATAGAACATCCATCTGCAAAGATGATTGTTGAAATAGCAAAAACACAGGAAGATGAAGTAGGAGACGGAACAACAACAGCAGTTGTTTTGGCTGGCGAGCTATTAAAAAATGCAGAAAATTTACTAGACAAAGAAGTACATCCAACAATCGTAGCAAAAGGTTATAGACTTGCAGCTGAAAAAGCGCAGGAAATCCTAAACAGTATTGCAGAAAACGTAACTGAGAATGATACCGATATTCTAAAGAAAATAGCAATGACTGCAATGACCGGAAAAGGCGCTGAAACTTCAAAAGAAAGCCTTTCAGAAATAACAGTCAAAGCAGTTAAGTCAATAGCAGACAAGGAAAATGATAAAATCAGCATTGACAAGGAAAATATAAAATTAGAAAAGAAAGTTGGAGCAAGTGTTGAGGATACTGAATTAATCTCTGGAATTGTTCTAGACAAGGAAAGGGTTCATTCTGGAATGCCTAAGACAATACCTAAAGCAAGGATTGCATTAATAGACTCAGCAGTTGAAATCAAAAGCACTGAAACAGACGCAAAGATACAGATTAATGATCCAAATCAGATGCAGGCTTTCTTAGACCAGGAAGAAAGAATGATCAAAGATAAAGTAGAAAAGATAGTAGCTTCTGGAGCAAATGTTGTTGTATGTCAGAAAGGCATTGATGACATGGCGCAGCATTTCTTGGCTAAGAAAGGAATCTATGCAGTTAGACGCGCTAAACAGTCAGATATGCAGGCATT
>CAZOXR010000018.1:0-11932 GCA_964583885.1 uncultured Methanosarcinales archaeon
AGAAACGCTTTGCGTTTCTGGGAACTTAGAAATCCCTGATTTCTAAGTCAACAAATTCCATGTAATATGTGGATGTGCTACTCAACCACCCATATAAGATAAGTTGAATGTTGTTGTTTTGATAAACTTTATATACAAATAGAGAATAACATAATTCTGTGCCGAGGTCGCATAGTCTGGCCATTGCGGAGATTATAATAACCGTAAGATTGCTAAGACTGTGAAAATTCTCTGTCCTTCGGGGCACGGGAGTTCGAATCTCCCCCTCGGCGTTTTTATTTCTAAGACTATATTGAAAAGTTACCCTACTCCGCTTACCATAACCCTAAACTTCGTGCTGAGAAATGCTTTGCATTTCTGGCACGTTTCGTTAGATTCGCCAACTTCAACGTTTAGGAACATGGTAAGCTTCGTCTGGCCATGCCATCAATGCCTAACACGCCATAAATTTGCTTCTCAAATTTAATGTCGACGGCATTGCTGACATTGATGGCACAGACGGTTAACTTTTCAATATCGCCTAAACTAATGCATAAATGGGAAGGTTATTAACCAGAATATGCTGCTTGCTACAAAGAATATTCCTAAGATTAATAATGTAAGCGGATTGTCTAATAATGGCATGTATTGAGAGACGTATGGCAATGTTATGCCCAGATTAAGGTATTTTACTGCCAAAGCAATCTCGATAACAAAATCTATAATGTTATTTAGAAGTAAAAGAATTATTAAGAGTATATGCCCTCCAAAATCAGTGAATGTATGAGTAACATCTAATATAGTGAATATCAAAGATACAATGAATATTATGCCCCATAAGAGATTCCACCCGGGCAATTGAAAGAATCTTCCTGACAAGCCAACTAAAATTAGGCCAACTATTATGCCAACAACACAATCCTCTGCTTCAAACAGAAATTTCATATGTTATTTACTGGAAAAGCTTATTTATATTCTTTTCCCTTAGGATAACTGCCTAGTATTTTAATGAATTCTGAGACAGCCTCCATTTCGCTGAGGGCTGTCTTTACATCCTTATCATCTGTACCGCCAATGAAGTCAGCATAGAAAACATATTCCCATGTATTTTTCGGGGTTGGCCTTGATTCAAGCTTTGTCAGGTTAATATTATTTTTTGATAGTCTCTGTAAGCAATGTACTAAAGCTCCGGCCTGGTGTTTTGTCTTGAATGCTATGCTTGTCTTCTCTTTTTTTAGCTCTTCAGGAACATTTTCTTTTTTTGTAAAAACAAAAAACTTAGTCATGTTGTTCCCATTTGATTCTATACCCCTTTCTAGGACATTAAGGTCGTATATTTCAGCGCATAATTCAGAAGCAATAGCAGCTTCTTCTGTTTTTTTTCTTTCTGCAACTATTTTTGCAGAGCCTGCTGTATCATACTCAGGAATAGGCTTTATTTTATGTTTTTGTAAGAATTTTCTGCACTGCTCAATTGCATGGGGGTGGGAGTATGCTTTCTTAATATTCCCAAGCTTGTTGCCTTTATGCGATAGAAGATTGTGGCTTATTCTAAGAAAAACTTCTGCAATTACAAAAACATCTTCTTTTAAGACTAAATCATAATTAATAGTAACGCTTCCTGCAATTGTGTTTTCAAAAGGTAAAAAACCAAAATCAACTTTGTTCTTTTTTACAGCTTCAAAAACCTCTTCAGGTGTTTCATAGCAGACTGATTCAGCATCATTTCCAAAATGTTTGTACAATGCAACTTCACTATACGATCCACGAGTCCCCTGGTATGCTGCTTTCATTTTTCCAGCCTCTTATTGATTTTATTAATGGAGCTTATGAATTTTTCTCTTGTCTTTTTTGCATATTTATTATAGTGATTAATATCTTCAAAAAGCTGCCATGTGTCTTTCTGAACTACATCGAGGATTTTTATTAAACGCTTATATCCCTCTGTGTCAATTTTAAGGTCTTTGCCATCAAAATCAATAAGTGCCCTGCCAATAAGATGTGTTAATGCTAAAGATATTGCAATCTCTTTGTCATGCTCTTCAGGTGTTGATTCTATGATGATAAGGCCTTTATTTTTAAGGTATGATTTTATCTTTTGGTATTTCTCATCAGGAATTCTTGCTTTGCACAAAACAATCTTATTTCCTTTTAAAGAATTAGAAGTGCTGTCTGGACCAAATAAAGGGTGTGTTGCTAAAATTTGTATTTTCCCAGGAAGAATCTCTTTCATAAGCTTTACAGGATATTCTTTTACAGAGCAGACATCAATTATCAGAGATTTTTCTTTTACATGATTTTTTATTTTATTTAGTGCATCTTCAAATATGGATATCGGGACACAGGGAATTATTATGTCTTTTTTACAAACTTCTTCAAGAGATGATGGGATTCCTTTTGTTTTTTTTATTTCGTTTTCTTTATTACTTCTACTAGAAATATGCACTTCAAAATCCTCAGACAGGTGTTTTGTTAGTAATTTTCCAAATCTTCCAAAGCCAATTATTCCTATGCTTATTTTTTCTGTCATTTTAGACATTCTCTTGTTCTTTTCTTGAGTTTTCCAAAACAATTTTATATAATGCTATAACAAAGTCTTCATTTAATCCAAGTTCTTCTGATTTTTTCTTAATACTTTCAATAAGTTGCGTTTCTCTTTCTTTGTCAAGTATTTGTTTGTTCTTTGCTTTCTTTATCCTGCCCACTTCTTTGGAGAGGGATTCTCTTTTAGCTAACAAGCTAAGGATCTCATCATCTATCTTATCGATCTGATTTCTTATTTCTTCAAGTCCCATTTTAGTTCACTGCCTCCATGGATTATCTATTTTGCATACATTATCATAGCCCCTGTACATGTATAATGCATCAAGTATTGCGCATGCTGCCATTGCTTCTGCAACAGAATAGATTCTTCCAAGCAGTGTTGGATCTCTTCGTGTTATAGGGGATAATTTTTCTTCTTTCATCTCTTTCATGTTGATGCTTGGCTGTTCAACTGAAACAGTTGGTGTTGGTTTCACAGCAAGCCGTACTATAATCTCTTCTCCATTGCTTATGCCACCTAAGATGCCACCTGCATTATTTGTCTTAAATCTTACTTTGCCTTTTTCAAGGTAAGGGGGATCATTGCATTCACTGCCCTTCATATTTCCTACTTTAAATCCCGCTCCAAATTCTACTCCTTTGATTGCTCCTATTGACATTAAAGCATGTGACAATAGTGCAGGGAGCTTATCAAAAACAGGCTCACCTAGACCGGGAGGAACTCCTTTGATTCTTAATTCAATTACTCCGCCAGCTGTTTCTCCTTCGTCTTTTATTTCCAAAACTTTTTTTGTCATCTTTTCAGCTGCTTCAGTGTCAGGACAATTGATTTCGTTTTTTCTGTAGTTTTTCTTTGCTTCTCCAAAGCTCATTTCTTTTGCTTTAATGCCCATACATTCTTTAGTATAAGCAATTAATTCTATTTTCTCTTTAGCGAGTATCAGTTTAGCAATTGCGCCACCTGCAACTCTGCCTACTGTTTCTCTGCCTGATGCCCTGCCAGCTCCGCACCAATCAGCACTTTCGCCATATTTCACAAAGAATGTGTATTCTGCATGGCCTGGCCTTATAAGGTCTTTATAATCACGATACTGTCCAATATGCACTTTTTGTGTATCGACATTATAAACTATTATCCCCAAAGGAGCACCAGTAGTTACACCATCCTGGCCTATGCCTGCAAATATGTGACATTGATCTGTTTCTTTTCTTGGCGAGTTAAGCTTGCCTTTGCCTGGCCTTCTTTTGTCCATCTCTTCTTGTATGTCTGCATCTGTTATTCTAATACCTGGTGGAATACCATCTACAATTACAGCTAGACCAGAACCCTTGCCTATGCCATAACTTTCACCACAGGTAGTTATTCTAAAAAATCTTCCAAATGTATTTCCCATCATTTAATTCACCCCTATATTAGCTCCAAGAGCCTTCATTGACTCAAAATAATCCGGATAAGTCACAGATACTGATTCTGCAGTGTCAATAACTGTTGCGCCATCTGCAATCATTCCTGCCAATGACAATGCCATAACAACTCTGTGATCTGAATGTCCTTTAAGTTGAGCTCCTTTTAATGTTTTATGCTTTATTATAAGGCCATCCTCTAATTCAGCAGTATTTGCTCCCATTTTTTTTAGCTCATCATGCATTACTTTTATCCTGTCTGTTTCTTTTATTCTTGCATGAGCTACATTAATTAGCCTTGTTTCGCCTTTAGCAAAACACGCAACTACTGCCATAACAGGCAATGCGTCTGGTGTTTCATTAAGGTCTAATTCACAACCATTAAGCTCTTTTCCTTTGATTCTTATTCCGTTCCCTTCAATTTTAATGTCTGCGCCCATTTTTTTGAGGTATTCAATAAGTTTTTTATCTCCTTGGCTATCGTTAATGTCTAATCCTTTGATTAAAACATCTGAATCTGTTATTGCTGCTGCGCATATAGGGAATGCTGCAGATGACCAGTCAGCAGGTATTGCTCTTTCAAATGAGCTGTATTTTTGTTTACCAGATATCTTGAAATATTCAAGAGCCTTATTTTCATATTTTATGCCAAAATCATCAAGCCATTTCAAAGTCATATTTATGTAAGGAACCTCACATAGATTGTTTACATTGATTATTGTATCATTGTCTATCAATGGGCAGGTTATAAGCAAACTTGAAAGATATTGGGAGCTTTTGCAGTCAACTTCTGTTTTGCCTCCTTTTATTGGGCCTTGTATTTCGATTGGTGGGCAGTTGTTGTTATTAACTGATTTTATATTAACACCAAGCTTTTCTAAAGCACCAAGCAATGGCTGTACTGGACGTTTTCTTAAAGATTCATCTCCATCTAAAGTCACTTTGAAGTCTCCAAGTGCTGCTACAGATGTAAGCAGATTTATTGATGTGCCTGAGTTAAGCATATTTAATTTTTCTTTTGGTTTTTTTGGTTTAGCATTAAATCCTTCTATAAGAATTTTATCTTTTTCTTGTTTAATCTTTGCTCCTAATGCCTTACAGCCATTTATTGCTGCTTTTGTATCCTCTGAAAAAAGGGGATTTATTATTTTTGAGATTCCTTCTGCTAAAGAAGCAATAACTACTGCACGTATTGTATGTGATTTTGAGGCAGGTATCTGTATTTCTCCTGCTAATTCTTCTGTTTTTTTTACAACCAGATTCATTTTAATATGCCCCTCAGAAGATTGGTGTCTGGTTCTTTGCCAGCCAATAGCCTGAATTGCTCTGCTGCCTGGTTTATGAACATTTCTTTGCCGCTTATTATTGTGCAGTTATTTTTTTCAGCTTCTTTTAGTAACTTAGTCTTCTTTGGATTATAGATTACATCAAAAACTAACATATTTTTAATAGCTCCTGTATTAACTGGTGCTGTATCTGTATCAGGGCGCATTCCAACTGAGGTTGTGTTTATTAGTATGTCTGTTTTGATATTTTGAAAATCGGATAATGGACCGAAATTGCAATCAAGCTCTTTGGACAGTTTTTCTGCTTTTTCAACTGTTCTGTTTAATATAGTTAATTTGCCTGATTCTTCTATGATACCAACTGCTATTGCTCTTGAAGTGCCACCTGCGCCAAGAATAGTTATGTTCTTATCCTTTATTTCTGTTTTTTCTTTGATTGCTTTTATTGCGCCAGTCATGTCTGTGTTGTATCCGATAAGTTTATTGTCTTTTTTTACAACAGTGTTAACTGCTCCAATCTTCTCTGCTATTGGGTCTAGCTCATCAAGATGCTTCATAATGTTCTGCTTATGAGGCATTGTTACGCTTAATCCTTCTAGCATGCCTGAAAAATTTTTTATGAAATCTTCTAAATCATCAACAAGGAAATTAAGGTAAATACTGTTTATTTTATGTTTTTTAAAGAGAGCGTTATGTATCAAATAACCTTTGCTTTTGTTTACAGGGTTGCCGACGATACCATAGATCTTAAATCCTGGCTTTATCTCGTTTATCCTGTATATGCCCCTTAATGTTTCTGCAGGAATCTGGCCCTCAGCAGACTCTTTGCCCTTTTCTAAGCTTGCAAAAGTCAGGTAAGAACCATAAAGTGGAGCAAGAATCCTGCTTATCTCTCCCAGCTGGCCCATACACATTGCTATGATGGGCTTCTTGCTTTTTTTTATTAGTTTCAAAATCCTAAGATTATCAGATAGCTTATTTGCTTTTGTTGCTATCTTTATTATATCTGCATCAGTTGAAACTAGATTATTGCATATTTCATCAAGATTAGATGGTGTTTCATCAAAATTATGGTATGAAACAATTACTTTTGAATCTTTTTTATTCTCAATTACTTGTTTGTAATCAGCATCAATCTCTATATCGACATAATCTGCGCCAAGATCTGCTGCTTTTTTTAGTGATTCAAGTTTGTTATTCTTTGCCCTGTTAGTTACAATAACTGGTTTTTCTGCTGATTCGATTAATTTTTTGATATCTGGTTTAGAAATTAAATCTAATCTTAACTCAATAATATCTGCAATCTTGTTTGCTTTTTTTATGTCTTCTATTGCAGTGTCTGATAGGATTGGTATGCATATCATTCTCTGCATGCCCCGATCGCCTCTTTTATTATTGATTCTTTGACTGGGAAAGAGAAATTTTTGTCTTGCTTTATTCTGCCCATTTTTTTCAGGATGACAAACCTTGGCTTTTGGTTTCTTGTTTTTTTGTCTGATAACATAAATTTCATTAAGCTCTCTGTTTTGGCTTCTTTTTTTATTTTGTTGGAAGCCCAACTAATTCAAGAATAGAGACAATTCTTTTTTCATCATCTTGATTTAGATTTCCAGAAAGTGCTGAAATCCTGCTTTCAACAGCCATTCCAATACTTACACAAAAGCCATGCTTTATTGAAAAATCAGAGTCAGATTCAACTGCGTGGCCAATTGTATGGCCAAAATTAAAAACCTGCCTTGGACCTAACTCATAAGGGTCTTTTTCAACAATTTCTTTTTTTAGCTCGATGCTTCTTTTTATTATGTGAAGCAAGACATCCTTGTCTTTTGAAAGGATTTTTTCATAGTTCTTTTCTATGTAATCAAACAGGGATTTATCTAATGTTGCTGCAATCTTTATTATTTCTGCCAAACCATTAAGAAATTCATTATCTGGCAATGCATCTAGAAAAGCTATATCAGCAAAAACAGCTTCTGGCTGGTAGATTGTTCCTATAAGGTTTTTTCCGTGTTTTGTGTTTATTCCTGTCTTTCCTCCGATAGATGAGTCAACTATTGCCAGCAATGTTGTTGGAAGGTGTATCAAATGAATTCCTCTCTTGAATGTAGAAGCTATAAATCCAGCTAAATCACCAATTATACCTCCTCCAAATGCAATGATAATCGTGTCTCTGCCGTATCTTTTTTCTAAAAGAGTATCTTCTATCTCTTGCTTTGTTTTTCTTGACTTAGAGCCTTCACCAGAAGGAACAGACGCCATGTAAGGCTTTAATGGTTTCAAGGCATCCAGGATTTTATTCTGGTAAAGTGATTTCACAACATTATCTGTTATTACTACAATCTTCTTATCACTATGTTTTTCTTTTATGAAATCTACAATCCCTGAGAGAATAGAAGTACCTACAAAAACAGGGTATTTCTTGTTCTCGTTTTTTATCTCAACCATTATCTTTTCCATTTTCATAATTTTTTGCCTACAGCCTTACATACTGGCTTTAATTCCTTTAAAAGATTAGCTAATTGCTCAGGGTATAATGACTGAGCGCCATCACTAAATGCTTCTTCTGGATTTGGATGCATCTCTACTAAAATACCATCTGCACCAGCAGCAGCAGCTGCCTTGCTTAGTACAGGCACTAGGTCTCTCCTTCCTGCAGCATGGCTTGGGTCCACAATTACCGGAAGATGTGTTTCCTTTTTGAGTATTGGTATTGCTGCTATGTCCAGCGTGTTTCTATAGGCTGTTTCGAATGTTCTTATGCCTCTCTCGCATAAGATTACTTTTTTGTTGCCATTTGCAAGGATGTATTCTGCAGCCATGATGAATTCTTTTATTGTTGCTGACATGCCTCTTTTAAGGATAACTGGCTTGTCAATTTTTCCTACTTCTTTAAGCAGATCAAAGTTCTGCATGTTTCTTGCTCCTATCCTTATTATATCTACATGCTCTGCAGCAAGCTGAACATCCCTTATATCCATTATTTCTGTTTCCATTAATACTCCTGTTTTTTCTCGTGCCTTTTTTAAGAGTTTCAGACCTTCTATACCTAGGCCCTGGAAATCGTATGGTGATGTTCTTGGTTTAAAGGCAGATGCCCTCATTATCTTTATACCCATCCCTTTTAGCAGCTTTGCTGTTTTCATTATTTGCTCTTCGTTCTCTGCCGAGCAAGGGCCTGCAATGACTGTGAAAGTGCCATCTCCTATTGTTGCATCTCCAACCTTTATGATTGTCTTTTGTGAATGATGCTCTTTGCTTGCCAGTTTGTATGGCTTCATTATTCTAATTACTTTTTCTACACTGTCTATTGATTTGAAGCTATTTACTGAGTCGTCTTTGACATTTCCCAAAACATTTATTACTGTCCTTTCTAAACCTTTTGAAGGAACTGGTTTAAGTCCTTTGTCCTTTATTTTATTAACTACATAATCTATTTCATCTTTTTTTGCTTTTTGTTTCATCACAATTATCATTTTTTTGCCTCCAATGTTTGTTTAACTAAACCTTAAGAATGTTTCGCCCGAGATTAGAATCCTGACATTTTGCCAAGGCCCTTAAGATTTAGTGATCTCGAGCATCAGTTAAAAAAGTAGAATGTAAAATAGCCTAACCAAAACTCTACACAACTTTTGTTACGGGTTAGATTTATCATTAGTAAGGGAGTAAAGTATAGGTTATATTTAAATGTTGCGGGAATTCTTTATCCTCTTCAGAACTTCATATGCATCTAGGCTCTGCGCTTCGTCTACGTAGATGATAAGCTCCGGTGTGCATGTAATGATTTCTCTTATGGTTATTCCGCCTAACAGAAGTTCGGATGTTACATAAGAGATTATTCCTTTTTCGTCCTTTGCTTTTGAAGGGAATAAAAGGCTTATTTCAGATATTGATGAGTATTCCTTTATCAGGTTCTTTGCCAGTTTCTGCTTGATATGGCCCCTGTTAGAGGAATCGACGATAATCTTTACTGTTTGTGAGCCTACAACCACCTTTAGTGTCTCATTCTTGTTATAGTCAATCAGAGCTACAATATCTTTTAGTTTTTCAAGTATTATGTTTGATTTCCCGTAATCCAGGATAGTGATTTCGTCCTTTAGGCTTATCTTTATGTCTGAGAATATCTTTTGGCTGGTGTAGGATATAATTGGCTTTATGTCAAAGCGCCTTATCATAGCAACAACTGCTTCTATGTGGCTTAAATCAAGATGCTCTTCTTTTATGAATGCTCTTGCAACTGCCCTAATATTAAGGAGTTTGTTTGCTGCTCTTATCTCAGGGTGCCGGTCTATGAATGAGTTGAATTTTTGTTCTAATTCTGACATATTTTTATTAAATATGACAAATATTTATATATTTTTCTATTTCTGCCATAAAATTTATATAGTATCTGGCAGTCCATTCTTAGTATGATTCAAACAATATCTAGCAAGATGGAATGGTGCTAGTAGTTCTAACCCCATTTTTTTAATATGAGGGTGCTATAAAATGAGACAAATTGAAACCATATATAAGGTCTTGAACAAGACTGTTGATCCAGTAGGCTTTTTTAATAAGCTTAAGAACTCAGAAGATGCTTTTTTACTTGAGTCAGCAGACATAATCAAGAAGTATGGAGAAAAAAGCATAGGCTGCGTAGATCCATGTCTGAAGATGGTTATTAAAAACTCAAAATTTAGGATATGCAGCTTGAATAATGCAGGTAAAAAAGTGTTGAAGTTTGTTAAAGGTGATTTTTGTTTTGCTGAGAATTTGAAAATAAGTGATGGACTTATAGAAGGTTTTGTTAAAAAAGAAAAAAAGCTAATTGATGAAGAATCAAGGTTAAAAGGCAAAAGTGTCTTTGATATATTAAGGATAATATTCAAGTTCAAGCCAAAGAAAAAACTGGATATTCCTGTTTGCGGCTTATTTGGAATAATAAGCTATGATGCAATTGATTATTTTGAAAGGCTGCCAAAACAAGCAGACAGTGAATTGCCTGATATTGAGTTTTACTTTGCTGATAAGCTTTTTGTGATGGACCATCTGAAGAAAAAGACTTATTTGATTGCAAATGTATTTGATGACAAAAAGGATTGTGAAAAATCAATTGAAAGGTATGAAAAGGTTTTCAATGAGATTTCTGCTTATCCAATAGCGAATGTAACTAATAAAAACAAGGTTACTGTATCAGTCTCTGACAATGGGTTTAAAGAGCTAGTTAGTAAGATAAAAGGCCATGTTTCTGAAGGGGATATATTTCAGTGTGTTGTTTCACGTACTTTTAAGGTAAAGATTCCAGACAAGCCTCTTGATGTATATGCAAGATTAAAAGAAATAAATCCAGGACCATACATGTTCTATTTCCAGAATAAGGATTATATCTTATTGGGCTCAAGTCCTGAAACGTGTCTGAAAGTGACTGGAGATGTTGTAGAGATATAGCCTATTGCAGGCTCATTGCCAAGAGGAAAAAAGAAGGGTAAGATTGACCCTGAACTGGATTCAAGGTATGAGCTTGATTTATTGCTTGATGAGAAAGAGCTTGCTGAGCATTGCATGCTGCTTGACCTGGCAAGGAATGACGTAGCAAAGGTTTCTGAGCCATCAACAAGGATTGCTCCAAGGATTTTGAAAGTGGAAAAGTTTTCACATGTTCAGCACTTGGTTTCTGATGTCCAGGGTAAGCTTAGGAGGGATTTGGATGCACTGCATGCTTATATGGCGACAATGAATATGGGCACACTTACTGGAGCTCCAAAAATAAAGGCAATGGAACTGATAAGAAGGTATGAGAAAGAAAAGAGGGATTTTTATGGCGGAGCTGTCTGTTATCTAACTCCAGATGGTGATTTTGATTCTTGTATTGTCATTAGAGCAATTACTGTAAAAAAGGATATTGCTTATGTTCGTGCTGGTGCTGGCGTTGTTTATGATTCAGATCCTGCAAAAGAGGCAGAAGAGACAAGAAAGAAAGCAAACGCATGCCTTACAGCTCTTGGGGTGAAAGAATGAAAATCCTTTTTATTGATAATTTTGATTCTTTCACGTATAATCTTGTGGATGAGTTCAAAAGCCTTGGATGTGAAGTAAGGGTTTACAGGAATGATATATCAGATGAAGAGGTAGCAAAGATACTGGCTGATTTTGATCCTAAATTGATTGTTTTGTCGCCAGGACCATCATATCCTAAGGATGCTGGTATTTGCATTTCTCTTATTAAGAAATACTATAAGAGATATCCAATATTGGGTATCTGTCTAGGACATCAATGCCTGATTGAGGCTTTTGGAGGAAAGGTTACAAAAGCTCCATTGCCTGTTCATGGAAAGAAATCAGAGATAGTGCATTCCGGTACACAAATCTTTAAAGGTATTCCAAAGTCATTCTATGCAGGAAGGTATCATTCGCTTTATGGCTCAAAGATTCCTGATTTCTTTAAGGTAAGTGGTGATGCTAAAGGCATTCCTATGGCTATTGAGAATAATGAGCATAATATCTATGGGCTTCAGTTTCATCCTGAATCAATATTGACAGCAAATGGAAGCAAGATTATTAAGAATATTTTGGAGGGATTGAGATGAATTTTATAGATAAGCTGAATAATAAAGAAAATCTTGATGATAATGAAGCAAAAGAATTCATGAAAGTGTTGATTGAGGGAAAGCTTTCAGATGAAGAGGCTGGCAAGATATTGATTGCATTGCAGAACAAAGGAGTTAATGCAGATGAGCTTTCTT
>CAZOXR010000019.1:0-11880 GCA_964583885.1 uncultured Methanosarcinales archaeon
CTCTGGTTAGATCATAGACAGCCATACCAGATATTTTATTAGAACTGGTTTCAGAGGGTTGTTTTAGTTCAGAATCTGATGGTTGCAACAGAATATAGGTTGGTTTATTAAAAATTCCAATTAGGCCAACAACAGCTATAATAGCAACAACACCAAAAATAGTTAAGGCTATTTTCTCCTTATCTTCCATGAAACACCTCTTTTAAGTTTTACTTGGTATTGTATTATTTAAATATTTCGTTTAATTTTTTTGTAATTTGGGATTTATATTTGATTTTTGTTGATTATTTTTAATAACCACTAAACAGTTACTATTTATAGAAAGATTTATATAGTAGTGTTGCTTAATAAGAGTATTAAAAGAGGTTGTGGGTAATGAAGGCATGACCTGAATGGTTAATTTATTAGTTGCTGAATCTGGAAGAGGGGATTCTTTAGAGGGGAGATTAGATTTTGGTTCTGATGTTGCTAATGTTAGATTAGCAGGAAGGCTGCCTGGGGATTACCAAAACAAAATTCTTCTGGGAATTGCAGAAAGAGCAGAAGAAGAGGGATATGACGGAGAGGTTTATGCTGATCAAGCCAGTGTTATGGCAAGAAAAAAACAACTAGAGATAGGGATGAAGGAGGTTGTTGAAAGCCTTCCTCGTGTGTTTGGGAAAGGCTTAGCAGTTGTCAGGAAAGAAGATTTTCCTTTGTTAAAGGATTATGTAAGGATGGGTTATGAATTAAGGCAGCTGCTTTCTGATTTTGAGATAAGAGATTTGGCTGATGAAGAATTTGATTTTACGCCAGCGCCTGCATGGCCTGAAGCTGAAAAAGGAGTTCTTCAAAGGTTTGGAGCCTTTATGTCGGAGTGTGCTGTGCCGTTAGCAGCAGCAGGTATAGCTGGGATTGTTTTGATGCCTTCTATGACTGGGGCTTCTAATGCTGATACAGCCCAGCAATATGATGTCCAAGCAACTGTTCTTGACTATGCTGACCAGCCTGTTGCAAATGCGAGGTTTGCTGTTGTGAACTCAGCAAATGGCTGGTTATGGCATGGAACAACTGGAGCAGATGGAAAGCTTGACATTGATGTTAATACTTTGGTTGGGATACAGGAACAAGCTGGCGCTGTTAATGGAGCATATATATCAAATAGAATCCATTATAACTTAGATAGTGGAGGAAGGCTTGTTGTGTATAATGTTCCTGGCCAGCGTGTTATTGATACGCAGATAGATGGCAAGGGCTCAAGGGGATTTACAGATGACCAGGGCAGACAGCTGGCTCCTGGAGTGTACGTTGCAAGGATTTTAGATGGTGATGATCTTGTTCAGGCAAGGTTTGTTGTTACAGGCAGAAATAGCGGTATTGGGCCAAGAATAGATTTTGAAATGCCAAGAGGAAGAATTGCGCAGCAAGGTTATTCTCTCAGAAGTGTGGATATGCCTGGTTATGAAGAGTTTTTGATGGCCATGAACCCGGGTGTTGATTTTGATGGTTATGAAGATACTGCAAGGGTTAATATGATACCTTATTTGCCTGATGCTTTTCCTGGTTTAATTTATGAAGGAGATCCTATAAGAAGCCGTTTTGGAAATGATGATCCCGGGATATTAACAGTAGATAATCCAGATTTTGATGTTAGTAAAGGAATGGTCAATGTTGTTAACAAGCCTGCTAGTCGAGAGAAAACAGATATTGAGCTTACTATCACGTATACTGACTCTGTTAATCCTTCCTTAAAGCCTATTGTAGTAAATACTATTTTTAGGTATGTGCCGATGGATGACTTTAGAGGAGAATTAAGGGATAATAGAACAGAGCTTCCAAGGCCAGGAGTGATAATTGTGGATGGCCAGGAGTTCAGCACAGATGAATTAGGTTATTTTGATTTTCATGTAGTGCCTGCTGATTCGCATACTGTTGTTGCAAGAATCTATAGAGAAGGGGCAGAGTTTGGTTTTCCAGCTACGCAAAGAGTTGCAGGCAATCGGGATTATGAGGGCATGATAGTAAAAGCAGTGTCTTATGATGGCTTAAGTCCTGATCCAGATGGGGATCCGAGGTATACTCCTGCGCGTTCCAGAGCATTAAGTGATGAGGCTACATTCCAGAAAGATGGAAATTCGGGTTTAGTTGGATTAAAAGCAATTGATTTTGATAGGGCTAGAGATTATGTAATCTGGATTGCGAATTATCATTACTCTAAACCAGATACATTTAGTGTGGCAGAGCAAGATAGTATTGAAGGATATATAAGAGGAGAAATTTTCCCACTATTTTCTGATCAAGGTAATTTACCAAGGATACATAAGGCAACTGTTGATGAACCATATCCCATCGATATGGGCAAATTCATGACAGAGAAGTATGATGTATTTTTAATAATGCCACAGAGAATTGGGGATCCAGGAGGGGTTGTTGCTCGAGACAATGATGGTGATGGGATAATTGACAATGTAGCTATATTTTTAGATAATGGTTATTTTAAATTGGCTGCAGTTCAAGAAGTTTTGAGTGGTTTTGTTGCACCTAACCCAGTAAATAATCCTGATCTTAAAGGATTAACAATGTTGCATGAAAGAGGGGTACCATCAGATGGGTCGCCAACAATAATAGATCGAATATTATTTTCAATTGGTGAGGATGTAAGGTATTTCAGACCATTAACACCAACATATAATGTTCAAGGACCAGAATAAAAAATTATTTAGTAAGTTTTAATTGGTAGATCGTGATAATCATTATCACCAAATATTTCTGTATAACAACATGCTTCAGTAGAATCTACACAATTAGAATTAGTCCACCAAGCACCTGGTGGATTAAATGGGTTTCCTGATTCTAGAGAGCAAGGGGATGGAGTGCATGGAAATGTTTGTCTGCATCCAATGCCTTTTTCCCAATACTGTCCATCAGCACAACAATGCCAATCCGCTTCCTCCATTATTTCTCCTGCTGAATCGTGTGTTGAGCAATACCCTGCACAACAATCACCATCATCTGAGCATGTGTTGATTGCGTCTCCTGCTGCGATGCATGTTGTTCCGCAAACTGTATTTGACCAGCCTGTTGATAAAATTCCGCAATCTCCCTTTGGGTAATTAATCAATGCCTTGTAGCAGTATTCGGTGCCATCAGCAAGGCCTGTGTCAGAGTATGATGTTGCTGCACTTGAATGAACCATTGAAAAATCGCCTCCGCCTGAATTCCTTGCAAGACTGTAATAAGAATATGTATCACGCAGAGTGCCTGACCATGCTATGGCTAAAGTGCCTGCTCCATTTTGAGTTGCTGATGTCATGGAAGGAGCACTGATTGGTGTAATGCTGGGTGGGCATACTGGCGTTATAGTATAATCTAAACAGAAAGCTTCAGAAAGGCCGCATTTCATTGAATCTACACTGGTTGTAACAAAGTCAAAATCGAGTTTTCCATCGTCGACGTAAGTCGAGGATATTGTGAAGGTTCTTGGGTTTGGTCCGCATGTAGTGCATGGATCATCTGCATCACAGTAAGTTTCAAATGTATCATCATCTATCTTGACTACATAATATTCTAAATTATGATCAACGTCGCCAGAAGCATCAAGTGTAATGGAAAGATCGTATAAACCTGGTGTGAAACCTGTTTCTGTAATTGAAGCAGTACATCCTGTTCCAGAGCAAGATGCATCGCAGGTAAGTAGATGGCAAGTATCACTTTCACAATAATAACCAGAAGCGCATTCATTAGGACCTGAGCAGCTAGTATAACATAGACCATTTGCAGAATTGCAATTAAAGGTACTACAATCCTGATTGAGGGAAGTTGATCCTGTATTCAAGACGCATTGGCTACTACTTAAACCGCATGTATCTGTTCGGACATAACTATCGCCATTTGAACAGGAATAGGTTGTCTGGTCGCTTGTGCAGTCAGCTCCGCATGCAATTGAGCAAGCTTCTAATGTATTTCCGCAGCTTCCACCTGTAGATTTAAAATCTCCTGGGCAGTCTATGCATGAACCAAAAGCTTTATCATAACATCCTGTTGCATCACACAGTTGAATAGGGTTGCGAGTTTGATATCCACAATCAGTATTACCATCATAGTTGCATGATATAGATTCTGATCCAGTATTACAATTAGTTGCAGTAGCCCATGCTCCAGTAAGTTGACATGCCTTAAAATAATTTTCACCGCTGCATAAAACAGAACCAGTATTATGCAGTGTATATGAAGTAGGAGTTTTTTTTATACATTTCTGATTTGGATTTCCTGGAACGCAGTAACTGTTTCCATCATCAAAATCTGTCTGGCAGTTGTTGCTTTGGCAGTCACTAGGTGCTGTACAGGACTCGCCTTCGCCTTTTGGTGGTGGCGGGGTAGTGCATGGGTCGCTTGACCTACAATTTCCACCATAATAATACCAATCTTGAACAGCAATATAACCTGTTTCTAGGGAATATGAAAGTTGATCAGGGCAATATATGTAACCATATGCATAGCAGGCATGAGTAAGCTTGTCACAGCTGTTAACGCATTCACATAAACCTTCTGTTGCGTCACAAGTAGACATGCCCCTGCATTCAGTATAACCTGTGCTAGGCGCATAACAAAAACCATGCCCATAATTCCAGTTACATCCACACGAACACGTTAAACCATAATCGCTGGCGCAATGCGTAAAGCTCTCACAAGTATAGTAATGTTCGTATCTATTACAGTATTCATTACATACATCATCACAAGTTTCTGCATTAACTAAAGAGAATGAAAGCATAAAAACAATTCCTATTATTATAAGAGATTTTTTAATCATTTTTATCCTGTTAATTTGATTGTTTTTATATAAACATTTCTTTGTTTAGACTCATCCTCAAAATCAGGAATCTTTAGTTTTATGCTCTCTGGCAAAGAAGCACCTAAAGATATAGCCATATCTGTAAATTCTATTGAGCTAATTCTAATGGACGCAGGCTTTTTTGGGTTTGTCCATAACTCAATGAATGGCCATGATTCTTTTTCAATCAATTCTGTTTTTGACGGCACAGAATATGTTTTCTGAGGAGATTCTGTTGTTTTTTGTGTTTTTTCTTCTGGAGCTCCATTCTCTCTTAGGTAAGCTATATATTCCTCTTTGCTCATCTCCCGCCATTCAAGAACTTTTCTTGTTTGCGCAATAAAGCTCTCTGCTTTCGCACTAATAGCCAATTTAGAATAACTGCCTTGAGGAACATCAATCTCAACATAATCTCCTGCTTGGGTTAAATGAACTGTGCCATCAACAATTGGAGCGTTTGTTTTGAAGTCATTAATACCAAAAACAAGTTCAGATGGAGAAAGTTTACCTGGCTCTTCTTTGGCAACAGACTTTTGTACCTGAGCAATTTCTTCTGTTCCGTAGATGAAGATAAAAGCAATTATAATTGCAAGGAAAGCAAACATAGCAACAATCTTTTCCGTATGGTGGGTATGGTGCACAGCAGCAAGCACTTTATCTACTTTTTTTGGTTTGTGGCCTGCCTTAAGAAGTGTTGATTTTATTTTTGCTGGGTGAACGCCTTTTCTAATATGCTTGTCTATGTATCTGTCTATGATATCATCAGGCATAAGTGCACCTCTTTTTCATTATATCATAAATAAACATCTTTATAAGATTTTTGTTTTTAAGAGAAGATAATGATTAAATTTATAAAGAAGATTTAGTTCCTTGAGTGAATGGATTATAAAAAGTTATTAAAACAGGCAAGAAAAGAGCTTCCAGATGTGGTTTTTGAAAAAGAAAGGTTTGAGATACCTAAAGTTATGGGCCACATCCAGGGTAACAGAACGATAATAAGCAATTTTATGCAAATAGCTGATAGATTAAGAAGAGAGCCAGAACATATGCTGAAATATGTGTTAAGAGAGCTGGCTACTCCAGGGGAAATTAAAAAAAGCGGCAGCGTCATAGTTGGAACAAAGATTTCTGCTTCAAGGATAAATGAGAAGATAAAGCAGTATGCTAATGAATTTGTTTTGTGTCTTGAGTGCGGCAAACCAGATACAAAGATTGAAGAAGAAGGCAGTTTTTCTTTTTTGAAATGCACTGCTTGCGGCGCAAGACACAGGATTAAAGCAAAGATATAAAATGATTGTAAAAGTGCATAGAAGTCCTGAAGGAAGGAAGATTGTTTCTATATGCGACAAAGAGATTATTGGGGAAAAATTTTATGAAAAAAATATGCAACTAGATCTTAGTTCTGATTTTTATAAAGGGGACGAAAGAACAGAGGAAGAGATTATAAGATTGATGAAAGATGCATATATTCTCAATATAGTTGGTGAAAAATCTGTTGGGTTTTGCCTAAAACAGGGGTGGATTTCCAAAAACAAGATAGTTAAGATTAAGAATATGCCGCATGCTCAATGTTTATTTGTTGATGATTAAAACCATTTGCCTAATCCTGCTTGTTTTTCCTTTTCTTTTCCAAAAATGCCTTCAACACGCCTTTTTGTTATTTCCAAAGATTGTTTTAGATAAGAAGGGACTGAATATTTTTCAGCTAAACTTATAGCTGGTTCTAAATATTTTATGATAGAACCTTCAGATACTGTAAATATTATTCTTCCTCTGCATTTAATGCATCTTCCTATTAATGGCGGTCTTCTGTATTTCTCATTGCACATAACACAGCGAAATGTCTGTTGTGAAAATTTTCTTAGGTTGCCCCTTATGTCCCTTATAAAATGTTTTTCTATTACAAGCCTTGCAACATCTGATGTATCTACTGCCCTTATCTTCTCTGCTAGATCCATCTGGCCCTTTAATTTTTCTTCCATAGACGGCAATAATTTATAAGCAGAACATTTAACCCCCAAATTAATGTTTGAGGTGTTATGGGTGAAACCCATTTTTTCATATTGCAGGTCTGTATTAAGCCTTTTGCCAATCTGGTCTATTTCTACATCCCACGGCTGTTTGTATTGCAAACAGGCTTCATAAAATTCGAGTGGATATTTCCAGGAAACATCCATATCAAAAACCATATCATCCACTTCACTTGGGATCAAATGAGATGTTAAAACTAATGGTGTATCCTGAGTTGTGCCTCTGCTGTTTGGCAAAAACTGCCTTGAAAAATTTAATAAAGCATCCATTAGTAGAATTACGGATGCTTCGTCTCCGTCGCATTGTTTTGAGAGTAAAGAATTTGCAATCACCTTATTGCCTGGAACATTTAAACAATAACTAATCTCAGAGGGAAGTGACTCTATTGAGGCTATTACATCAAACATTATTTTATCATTATAATTTTGTTTTATTTTTGATGCTTTTCTATTATTTAGTATATAGCTTAAAATTGATTTCTTCCTTGAAAAAATAAATCCAACAAATTTTGAAAATTGTTTAACAAAAATACTTTGAATTATGCCCTTGGTAATTGTGAATTTAGGAATTTCTTTTCCTTTCCTCTCATAAAAGTCTCTTAATTTCTTTCCCGGAAAAGAGGTGTAAGTGTAGTTTTTAACAAAAATACCTAATTGACCAAAAATAAAATCTAAATCCCTTAATAAACCACCACTGACAGTATCAAATGTTATTCTCAAATCGCTTTTACTTACTGAGCCGTCTCCTTCGAAATAACCTGATAACAAATAACCAAGTTTCTTGTTTGGGAGATTAAAGAATAGTGGAGGCATTCTTTTCTCATACGCACTAGAGCCACATTCTAAGATAGAAGTGAAGAAGTGATACAAAACCCTGCTTGAATATGTTACTCTATCCGTTTTATTTTCTGAGGGATTGAGACCAAAAATATTTTTCATATTTTTGGTTATAAACTCTCTTGATTCTTTATCCTGTGCAGCAATATAAACCTGGTATAATTTGCCTGTAACTTTCCTTGAATAGCCTTCAGCAACATACAAACCAATAATCTGTAATAGTTTTTTACTAACATCTATTCCTGCCTGTATTTTAATGTGGTCTCTTTTCGCGCTTAAAAATAATTTGTTGGTTTTTATTATGTTCTTTTTTCTTAAGTCGTGTATAAATTTTAAGGGGTACGAGTCTCTTCTGGTATAATTACTATAATCTTTTTTTGTGAAATAATCCCTTGCATATTTTTTGATCCCTTTACAAATATTATTTGCTCCGGATACCATAACCCATTCTTGGTCAGAAAACAGACTCAATAAATCAAATTTCTTTATATCATTTTTGGCTATTTTTATCTTATACGGTATAGCTAAACTATCTCCCAACTTTAATACACGTGCTCTTACTACTCGCTCTTTTCCATTCTGAAAAACAATGTGTTTATGGTCTTGGGTGGTTTTTAAAGTTCTTCCTAGCTTGGTTTTTATTTGCACCATTGGTTGGAGGGTATGTTTTGTAAAATTATTAATTCTAACAGAAGAAAATTTATGCCCAATAGTTCCTATTTCATCAATTTTTACTTCTCTTGTTCCAAAATCATCAATAACATCACTAGGATTAATTTTATCCACCGCCTCTCCAATCTTTTTAATTTGCCACTTTCCATCCATAAACAAAGGTAAATAGGTGTCTGCACTAAAACAATCACGCCTAGTAGCTGCATGAAACATTGGATGTGCAAAGAAAACCTGTGTTTTTGAAAATCCTATTACTCTCCCAATAATACCGGCTGATGTGTGTGGCGCAAGTGCAATAACTAAATGACCAATGATATCTTCTTTTGATTTTGTGTTATAAAATGATTCTATATTGTAAAGTTTTTCAAGCAGTTCATCTATAAACAGAGAAATCCTGCATAGTATGTTGTCTGCGCCTTCTTCTGGTGAAGAATCGCAAGCAGGCAATATAACATCCTGTGGTTTTAATTCCAGAACCTGGTCTGGATTTTCTAAAGGTTTTCCCTGGGTATCATATTCATAATCTAGCGACTTTAATTTTTCAATTGAGGTATTTATTTCTTTTGGCTTAAAATGAGTTATAGTTAATTGCGTCATATCAAATCTTGTTGTTCCGTCTTTATTAACATAGACCTCATGCTTTGCCCTTAAGATGCCCTTTATTATATGTTCAGGCATATGATCTTTATTTGACGTGCCCCTAACTCCCTTGATAAGGTCGGGATATGAAGTAAAATTTAATTTTTTGAGTATTTGTTTAAAATAATAATTAATATCTATTTCCTGATTTTGGTATGTTTGTGTTTTGCCGTGTTTGCATTCTTCACTATCTACTAAACCGCAGACATTACAATAGAATTGTTTTTTGGTTTTTTTGTTGCATGTTTCACAAACACTAAAAATTGTTTTTTTGTTGCATTTTGCGCATTTGTATATTGGTAATTCTGCAGTTATTTTTCCTGCCTCTAATGCTGATTGAAAGCTTCTTAGCTTGCCGCCTTCTTCGCCAATAGGGAATAGTGCATGTGGGCTGCCAGTTAGTTTTCTCATCTTGGCTTTTTCCGGCCTGCCCATTCTTGCGCCAATGAATGTTCCTGCTTTGTCTCTTATCTTTATTCTTGAGATTTTATTGATTATTTCTAAAGGGTTCTTGCTTTTATTTTCTTCAATAATCTTCTGGATTTGTTGCTTGTTGTATTCCTGGATATTAAGAGAATGCGCAAACGCAACAGCATCATCTTTTTCAATAACAATGAATTCTTTATTTATGACTGCATGTGGTATGCCGATTAATTCGAGGGTTCTTTTTGATTCTTCTTCCAAAGGAAAAATTAGTTTTTGTATTTGGTTGTTTTCCTTTATTATTTTTACTTTATCCGACATATCAATTAAGCTTAGTAAATTTTCTATGGAGATTGCTTTCCAGTAATATGTGTACCTTGGTTGAAGTGGAATGTTCATTTTCTCAGATAACTTAACAGAATCTTCTGCGCTAAGTTTTGACTGCAGCGGATTTTTTAAGAAATCTTCTAAAACCGATTTTGGGATTTCGACAAATTCTGAAAGTTTATCTAGATCAATAGTTCCGAATATATTTACTGTTGCTTTTTCCAGTTCCTGAGCATACCATTCATCACAATAGCCTGCAGGCAATAGTGGATGTACCCTATTAAAAAAATCTCCATAGCTGAATAAAATATCTCCCAAGAACAATATTTCTTTAATTTCTTGTGCAAGTTGTTTGGCGCTTTGTACTGTTTCTAACCTTAATACTGAATCGTTATTTAGCTTGACTATTGGGCTGTCTATTGAATCACAGCAGGACAATGCTGTAGCTTTTCCTGGCCGTTCGACCTTAAGCTGGGTACCAATAGCCAGGTATTTATTTAAAAGGAGTGTAGTAGAGGGATGTATACTGCCTGCAGAATAACCAGATGCCCTGCTACGGCCATATCTTAATCTAAAACCACCTTGCCTTAAAGGGTGTGCTAAAACTGGCCTGCCTGCTACAAGATCCTCTATATAAGTATATATTGGAGCAATTTTTTCTTTTGTGGCATCACTTCCTCTTGACTTGGTCTTTTTCTGTATATTTACAAACTGTTCAAGGAATTTCCAGTTATCCAGTTTAAAATCTGATCCCCACTTATTGAGCTGAACTAATAATTTTGGCGCTTTTTGTGCTAAGCACTCGCCAATAACAAGGCATGGGCCATTTCTTACCCTGTTTGTTTCTATTCTATCCAGGTCTTTATAATTAGATACCTCTATTCTTTCAGAAGGGTCGCCATCGATCTGGACTGGCAAATTTTTGACCAAGAAATATATTTCCTCTTTGCTTGGCAGATACTGGAGGTTTGTAACGCGCTCATGATAATCATAAAGCTCTGTTATCATGCGCTGTATCTCTTTTTCCGTCGGGTCATACGGATGGATATTCAGTTTTTTTCTTATATAATCCGCGAGGATTACTGAAGCTGCTGCTGCTGTTCCGCCAGCACTTCTTATTGGGCCGGAGTAGGATATAGCAAGATAATCTTTACCATCTTTTCTTTTTTTTATTTTTAAGCACACAAACCCTTCTAAGGGTGATGAAACCGTGCCTAAAGTAAGATAAGCAAATCCTATCCTTATGCCTGTTTCTGCTGCTTCAAGTTTTGAATTGAATTTGCATAATTTTTCTTCTGTGATTTCGTCTGCTATTGTCAAAGCAATTCTCCAGTCAAGGGTTCCATACTTTTTTTCTAATTCCTGTATCCTTTTAGAAATTCCTGAGCCAATTATCTGGGGGGCAGCTGCAGACACAAGGCCTTCAACACGCTCTGCCATGTTTCTTGCAAGAGGGATGCTGATTTTTGTTTCAGGATCAAACCCCTGTTTTTTTGCTTTAGCTACAACATTATATGCTGATTTAACTTTCTTGTCTATTTCGTGGAAATATTTTTCTATGCTTTTCATTTTCCAAATTTCAAAATTTTTATTTCCCTTGTTTTCATATTAATGATTGGGACCCTGCTTGGCTCTGGATTATGGCCTACTTTTTCCTGGAATGTTGTTTTTGACTGCCAGCATGAGCCGGAGATCAATGTTATGTTCTTATAATGTGATGCTATAGATTTATGGATGTGGCCAGTAGCAAAGATATCTGGTATTTGTGATATTACCAATGGATCCTCTGTTGTTTCAGGTATGTATAATGTTGATGTGTGTGTTGGCGCTAGGTGCCTTCTTTGCAATAAAAACGCCATTATTAGGTCTGCCCTATCATAACCTCCTTTATTCCTTATGCTTTCCACTGTAGAAACAAAGTAATCAAATGAGTAGCCATGATAGAGTAAAACATCAAATCCAGGAAAATCCTTTGAGGAATGGATGTTCACTAATGATGGGTTCGAAACCATTGTTGTGTTTTGAAGATCATAGATTGGCTTTGCAAAATCCTGGTATAAAGGGGGTTGCGGCTCTGCTATGCGCATTGCGTCGTGATTGCCGGGGCAGATGATTATGTTTATTTCTTTGGGGATTTGT
>CAZOXR010000020.1:0-10334 GCA_964583885.1 uncultured Methanosarcinales archaeon
TGTTGAACCATGTATCTTCTTCACCTCCGTCATCTCCGCAACATCTTTGCTGAGTATTGTCCCAGCATAATGTAGTGCTGTCTTCACAAAGACCTTGTTCACCTAAAGCCATACATACAAACATATTACTGTCAGGTGTCTGTAGATGATAATTACATTCAGTAAATTTGCCATCTGCTGTACATGTTTGTTCAGCTTTGAATACCTCGCTGATCACGCACGTAGCTGTACTACCTTCAGTACATGTTCCGCAGTTTTCATCATTTTTTATACATTCTCCATAATCAATACCTATACACTGCTGTGTACCTTCACACCCATCTATAACACAGGTTGGGTTATCTACACCTACAGTACAGCTTATAATATCATCAAATACACATGCTTGTTCTTTTTCTTCAGGATCAACCCAGAAAATACTTCCTGTACATCTGCCTTCTTCCCTGCATTCAGAGTAGTTTCTCCATTTTTCTCTGTCACAGAAAAGAAGATCATCATTGATTATCACGTTCTTGCATAATGTATCTTGATTGCATGGAATTTTAGTTCCATTATCGCATACCAGTAGTTTGTCTGTTGAAAGCCAGTCTGTATCCTCATTACATTCACCCATCTCACTTCCCTGGCACACAGATAATATGCTTGGGCAATCCCTCCAATCTTTACAATCTTCATCACCATCACAATCATTATCAACACCATCAGAACAACATGCAGACTGAGTACCAAGCCTGCATGCTCTTTCATTTGCAGACTCAGGGTTTTTTAAAGTAGCTTCAGTATCACAGTTTTCACATGCATCTCCAAAGTTATCTCCATCTTTGTTGCTTTGGTCAGGCAACCCAGTTGGATTCTTCTTAGGTCCATTAGCTGTATCTTCTGGACAATCTTCCTCGCTTTCTTCACAAAAACAATTATCTTTACAATTTGTATAACCACCATCCTTATGTTCTTCACTACAAAACACATCAAAGCCTTGTTCACATACTCCATCACCGTCTGCATCTGTGCAGCAGCCTATATTCTTATTCCATAGGCAATTATTTAGTTTGCATGGGTCAGTTGAGCAGGTAGTCTGGTCTTTTTTATAATCTTCACAGACAGTATTATCGCATGCAAAACAATCTCCAGTTGTAACAGTATCTATAAAATAACAATCAGGCTGGTCTAGTTTTGAACAAGAATCAACACATTCGGTTCTACCGCAAAGGTTAAACAGGCCTTTACCGCATGTATCACATTTATCGCATGCTTCTTTACAACCCTCATCAGGATCAAGGAATTCAGCTGTTTCTGGATCATTTGTACCGCAATAATCGTTCTCTTCTTTACATTCACAACCAGACTCATCGCAAGTCTTATCTCCGTCATTATCTAAACCATCATTACAATCTTCAACAGTGTTCTCCTTATCACATTGATCAACAATATTGTCTTTAGCAGCGTCTGCGTTTTGGATAATCTCTTGAGGTTCTGCACATTCACAATCAATATTAACTTCTCCGTCTTTGTATAAGCATATTTCTTCGCAATCCTGGTAAACTTTGTAGACTGTATTAACTTCACTACAATCATGTGTACCGCAACTCTGGAATGTACCTAAAGGTGTGTTAAGGCCGTGTTTATCTTTTTCTTCATCCCAGCAATCAGAAGGTTGGAACTCTATTGCAGTCTGGCTGTAATTACCTGGATGACCATCACCATCCCTGTCATAAGGGCTAGGATCGCATTTTGTTCCAGGTTTAGTCTTCAATACACTATTCTCGTAATAAAGCTCTTCAATCTTTCCATCACCATCATGGTCACAGACTTCATCCTCTGGACCATTTGGATCACACTGTTCCTGCAAAGAATCGCATACATCGTTTTCATCGCAATCCTCATTCTTTGTTTCTGGCTCGCAATCATTGTCATTAGGAATACCATCATCATCCATATCATCATCACAGACATCACCTTGTTCATCATTGTCAATATTTGATTGATCTGTGTTCTCTATCCCTGGGCAATTATCATCTATATCACAAACCTGGTCCTGGTCTGAGTCTGTACAACACTTATCATTGACAAAACTGCATACATCTAAACCGCAGATATCTCCTTGTGTTTCAGTACCGTCATCTAACGAGATATCAATACAACTGCCTTGATCTTCTCCATAATCTTCACAAGTAGTTTCTGCAGTGCATGGATAACAATCTCCGTAGAAACCATGCCATCTTGTTATGAAATAACAACGATGATCACTTGGTTTGCATCTATTGCATTCTTTTCTATCGCAGAGATTGAAATCCCACCAAGGTCCACCACATTTATCACACACACTACATGTACATGAATCATCTGCTTCTAAAGTATCTATAGAACTATCTCCAGTACCACAGTAGTTGCCAACTGCTTCACATACACAACCTGAATAATCACATTTATTATCTCCGTCATTATCATACCCATCTAAACAAGCGTCTGCAGGCTGTTCTTTTACGTCTACACTAGGCTGACCTACTTCTTCATTTTCACAAGCATCAGGGATCTTATCTCCATCACTATCTCTGAGATTTCTTATTCTAACAAACTTGCAATCAAGAGGAGTACATTCTTCATTACATTCATGGTCATCTAAACTACATCCGTTATCACATGTTTTACTCCAACCATCATAACACAATAAATCTTTTCCGCCTTCTCTATTTCTTTGACAATAACATCCTGCATTTTGTTTATCTTCTAATGTATTCACTCTATTCCAACGTGGGCATTGTCTTGTTGTTTTACCGCAATCTTCAACTTTATAAGCATCTGAGACGCAACTGCATTCATGACATTTACCAAATTGATCTTCCCAAGTGCGTAGTTCTGTTTTACCATCAACCTCAACACAAGTGTCAGCAGGGTTTTGACACTCTCCATTGTTTTCAATAACACCAGTACATTGCGCTTTTATACAGTTACCATTTTCATCAATACGATCCTTATCCTGTTTACAGCACCTTGGTCCGCCATTGTAATCATTTGAACAGTATTGATTAACATACTTCTCTCCTACATCGTCACCGCAGCATTCTGCGTAGCCAAATTGGTTATTCTTGTTGGGTACACGAGTTTCTCTAGAATAATCATAATAACTTGTAACTCCTCCTCCATCAGATCCTGTTCCATACTCTCCAACATCTGCTTCACCTGCTAAAACAAATGTGCTGCCGCCACATCTATTGTTACACCTGCTTATAGCAAAAGCATCACAGTCATACCATCCATAATTAGTTCCACTCCTTGCTCTGTAAGGTATAGCGTATCTATCGTCACCAGTTGCACCTGTATCAACAGCAGCTCTACTTGTGCTCCTTGTAGGGGTAACACATCTTCCTAGTGCATCTACATTATCTTTATAATAATTACAACAAGCTGTTTTCCCAGAAAACCATGCAATACTACTCCAAACTGATGATGAAGTGTATCTTCTCTGTTGCTGTAGATTCTCATTATAATCATCACCGCAGCATTCTTCTTCATAACGTGCATAACCACCGTCTGTTTTACTATCATACTCACCTACACCTGTTTCTCCTGCTTTAATCCAAGAAGTAGTTATGCTGTTTGTACCAGAACAACTATTGCACCTGGCTTGAGTACCGTCACAATCCTCCCACCAATTATAATTATAATAATAATATTTATTGCCGTTAGTATAGAGATAATAATAAATACTACAATAAGCAATCTTATCGTTTACATTAGCAGATGAAAGTGTTCCTGCGCTAAATCTAGGTACACAATTGCCATCTTTATCTATACAATTCTGTTTAGAACTACAGCAACCTATCTTTGATGGAGTACTGGCAGTAACCTTGTATTGATTGTATGGATTTTTATAAAAATAAGTTCTAGACTCTCCAGGATCATCACCGCAGCAGTTTGCAGTTACAATTGTACTTTCCTCAAAAGTAAGATCGTAGTTATCATAATAATTATATGTTCCAGAAGTTAAACAACTTCCAGCACTAATATCCCAATAATACCTTGCAGTAGCGCAGAAATAGCAAGATTCATCTTTCTCGCATTCAACTACACAATTGCCGTCTTTATCAAGGTAGTTCTTATCAGATTTACAACATTTGGCTCCACCTGTGTAAGTAGGTGAACAGTATTGTGTTACATATTTTTCATTTGCATCGTCACCGCAGCATTTTGCATCAGAAAGACCGCTATATTCACCTACATTCAGCTCTCCTGCAGTGATACCAATTGCGCCTCCACATACATTCTTACACCAATTTGATGGTACTGTATCACATTCAACCCATCCAGTAATATAAGGTAGAGCATATTTATCATTTCCAGTTGCACCTGTATTAACTGCTACACCATTGCCAGAACTACTCTTAGAAGTAACACATCCTCCAATTGCATTTACATTATCTTTAGGGTCATTACAACAAGCTCCTTTACCAGTAACCCATGCAACATTCCCATATGTAGGACTATTATACTTAGTCTGTACTCTGTAATTCTCACTATTATCATCACCGCAACAATCTGGATTTTGTGAGGGATATGAACTCATCTCAGGCCAACCAAAATCATAATCATCTTTATTGTTCTCTGTATTGCATGAACTTGTTGCACTTGCATCCCAATAATAATTTAATTCAGTACATTTATCGCAGTTTTCATCTAGGTTAAAACAGCTATTTTGAATACATCTGTACCCAGTAGGGCAATGGCTGTTTGTAGTACAATCTATCCATTGTCCACTTTGGCATACATCTGCATCTCCATCATCATTAAAATCATGTACTAAACCAGTATCATAGCATGTATAGGTGCTTACTCCTTGGCCAGGTGCATCATCTACGCAATCAGTTGCATCATCACAACACCATGTGCTTGGAGTTCCGTCTGATAGACCTTGTTCAGAGATTTTCCAGCCAAAATATACTTCTTTGTTGCAAACATGTTCATCGCCGTCAAAAGAAACCTTGAATTCTCCATTAGTATTGCCAAGATAATTGCCTAGATCAACCCACATGTCACGTATAGCAGTACTGCTTACACCTTGTCTATCCATTGGACCTAAACTTCCTCTTGTGCCTTGTGCATTTTGATAATTAAGATTACTGCCTGCATCTACTGAAGAATATGAATAAGCTAAACACAAATCAGTCTGTGAAGTTGTATAATCAGTTTTAACACCAAAATCTCCTTGACCAGGATGGTTATCATCATGATGACACCATAAACTGTTTGGATAAGTATCAGTTTTAGGCGCAGTCATACCTATTGTTTTACTTCTATACCCTGAAGATGATGTATCAGCCTCTGGCAATGTATCACCTTTCATCACTATATTACCCATACCAATATAATAACTTGGTTCACAATGGTTTATTTTAGCTTGCTGGATACAATGAGGTTCAGTTAAATCAGGGAACTCTCCTTGACAATTCACATAACCTGCATTGGTTGTTTCTCCGTCTACATGCATTTCACAGAAATAGCCATCTGGACAATCTGTATCAGTATTACATTGGATAGCTCTGAAATTTATTAAGTAATCCTGCCAACCACTTGATTCTCCTGCTATGTCGCTTACTAATCCTGCAAGATCATAGCCATCTACAATCTCCCACGCTGGAGTTTGTTTTGCCTTAAACCTGAATTCAACTATACGTTCATTGCCATTGGTTGTTGTTTTGCAACTAACTAGTTCAGTGTATTCTGGACCATCCAGAGAATTACTAGATTTAGAACCAAAACCTCCTCCTTCACAAGTAAATTGATTATCAGTAAAAATAAATGAGTCAGGATGCCATGCAAAATTACCTCTTGGATTCTCCCAATGAGTATCTTTGAATATCATTGCACGCATACCTTCATTACCACCAATATCTGCACCACCATCAGGATCCTCTACAGTGAACGTGATTGTATAGACAGTACTATCATCCTTCATAACTGTGCCTGTATTAAGTGTAAGTGATTTTTGTACAGGTGGTTGATTACAAACCTCAACACAATTCCCATCTTCATCTACAAACTTTCCAGGAGTACAACAAGCATGAACATCTACAGGAGTATTTGGACATTGCTCAGCATATTCTTCATTAGAGTCATCACCACAGCATTCAAACTCTCCTAGAGGTCCGCCATCTGCTTTGCTGTCATACTCACCTACACCAGTTTCACCTGCTTCTGCCCAGTTATAACCTGCATCTTCACATCCACTCTTTGCATAATCTACATCTAACCAATGTTCAGAACCAATATTACATCTTACTTTCTTGTCATTAGTTACATCTGGTACTTGTATACTCTGAGTATTAGAATAACAAACTCCGTTCATGACACAATCCTCACTATTACTACAACAGGCAACATCAGTACTAAGATCATTCCAACTTACATGATACGCATCCTGAGTCTTCCAAGCTAACCTTGAGTTGTATTCTTCTTCTGCGTCATCACCGCAACAACTTTCCTGGCCTTTTATACCTTCACCTGTAGTCTCTCCGAAAACAGCTGAATTATAATTCGCAGCAGTACAATAATCACGTTCGCCATCTACATCCATCCACTCACCATCAAATGAGCAGAACGCTTTTTTATCGTTTGTTACACCACTAATTTCACCAATCGAGCTTGGAACAACACATTGCCCATTATAAACACAAGAATCTTTTACTTTACAACAAACAGCATCACCTGTGCTGCTTGCCCAGCTGATATGAAACTCGTCATTGTCCTTATGAGCTAACCTTGTACTGTATTCTTCTTCTGCATCATCACCACAACAATAATCTCCAGAAGCATCAACACCATCACACCTAGCTATACCTCCTTCACAAGGAGCATTCGTCCAAGTCTTTGTACAAGCAGAAGAACTTCTATCTTGATCACATTCATTATCTATCCCATCATTATTAAAATCAGTACCTGCACGTGCTCTATTACATTCTGGAAGAGTACAATCAGTACATCCGCCTACACCATCACATTTCTTAGTGCACTTCACTACCTCGGCTTTATCGCAAATGTATTTACCCTCTTCACAAACACAGTTCTGGGTTGCGTAGCAGCTTTTGGATTGTTCACCGCAAGATTCTGTATCAGTATAATAAGAACAACACGATTCTGCGCCTTCTAAACGACAATCTACAGTACTAGCATCACATTTATCTACATAAGAGCAGGTACCACAACTATATCTCCAAATATAACTTGCTGCTTCTGTACATTGTCCAGATTCAGAAACACAAACTCCAGTCTGCCCTTTTAATGTGCTTGCAGTAAATGTAGTACTACAACTTCCAGTCTGCCCTATGATATCGCTGCATTCTACTCCGCAGGGTGCAATGCAGTCAGTCTGTAACAAAGTAGACAATCCATCTGGGGCAATGCTTCCACCTGGACTGACTGTGACCTCACTATTTATAGTCCAACCTGCTGGGCACACAGGTAATGTGCTACATCTGGTATCATAGGTTACAGTACATATGTTCTTTTTATTATCAGATGCTGCTGAACCTACAAAATCATGTATCCTACAATTGCTAGTCTCTGTTGCAGACTCTATTCCAAAGATTTCATACGTATCCTCACAATCAGAAGGCGCACATCTCCTAACAGTGCCATCAAGATTCCCTTCACACTTACCAGAACAACATGTTGAATCACTTGAAGTAGTTTGGGCAGTTGCTTTTAGATAATATAGCTTTTGTCCAGACCCTAAATAAATAATGTGGACATTGTTATTAGAATCTACTTTCACACGTGGATGTGAAGAATAGTATGCATTATCTGATAATGTTGATAAATAAAACAATTTATCTTCTGCATCATATACAGCAAGTTTTACTTTACCAATACTGCCTACATTAGAATTCCATACCGCATAGACGTTACCGTTCTTATCTACGTCAATGTCAACATTATCCTCTCTTACATACCCGCTTGTTTGTGAATCCAATAATTCATTTTTTACTTGTTCACCTTTTGAACTAAATTTAAAATATTCTACTCTTATTGTAGTTTGTTGTCCAAAAACCACATGTACGTTATCATCATTATCAACTTTAATCGCACCTGAATGAATTGGTGAGTATGGATAATAATCTTGGTTATTAATCTTTACAGTCTGCCATGTAACTCCGTTGTCTGAGCTTTTCATGTATTTTCCATTGTACACACTTGATCCAATCGGAGGTTTTGTTGCTGTAAGTATATGTATCACACCCTGTGAATCGATATCTGAATCAAGCACCTCATTTTGTTCAGGGATAGAATGTAGTTCTGACGATTCTCCAGAAGTAGGATACATCACGTGGTATGCGTCGTGTACAGAGCCTTGTGAGACCCAGGTACTTATTACAAAGAAAACATGAGCATTGCCTTCTGGATCAATAGAAATAGAACTGGCGTCATCTTCCATTCTCCCGCTTTGTAAACTTACATCCTCTCTTGTACCAGAAGCACCTATTTGGTAGTAGATTTCATTTCTTTTTGGGCTTGACCAGCTTAAATGCGGTATTCCTGAAGAGTCTATATCAATTCCTTTCAATGACCAACCTTCTTCATATACTGTACTGATCGGATCTGAGCTTCCTGTAGGTGTTTTCCTATAATATGTATTGCCACCAGAATAATAAATAAAATGCACATTATCTTGATCATCAATATCCATTTCAGGATTAAGAACTCCAGTTGCAATGCTCGTTGACTCTCCCCAATTAAGTCGTCTTTCTTCAGAACACGTCTCTCCAAGAGGCAAGCAATCATCTCCAGCTTGGTATTCATATATTGCGTTTTCATTTCCAGGGTAAGAATAATATATCTTCCCATTAAGCTGAACACCATAAGCATCTAGGTATTGAGGTAGACTAGTATATGTGCTTGGTATGTCATCGCATTGTGACCACGTGTTTGTAGCAGGGTCATAGATTTCAAATGTTTTTATCATCTCATGGACAGTACCCCCTCCTATAATGTATATCTTATCTCCAATGGTTACAGCTTTATGTCCCCAACGTTTCTGAAGCATTGTTCCTACATTAGTCCAACTATCTGTTGAAGGGTCATACTCAAAAATCGTGTCAGTATTATAATTTATATTTGCAGTACTTGTTCCTCCAAAAACATAGATCTTACCATTGAATACAGCTGTAGCAAGATATCCTCTTGCTTCAGGTAAAGGTGCTTTTTCAGTCCATTTATCTGTTACAGGATCATACATATCAACCTTATCCCAAACAAACTTGTGTGCGGAACCACTAACAACCTTATCTGATTCTCCGCCAATAGCATATAATTTTCCGTTTAAGTTTACCATCTGGAAATATTCTCTTGTACGAGGCATTTCAGCTAAACTTTTCCAGGTTTTTGTTTTTATATCATATGCTTCAAATTGTTTACACATTCCTTGAATATGGCCTGGGCACCGATAGCCATACATCGATCGGCCACCTGCATAATAGATCTTATCATTGAGTATTACAGCTGAACCAGAAGACCTAGGGGTAGGTAAGGGGTCTGCATTTGCCCACATACCATAAGATAAATCATAGATCTTCATATTATCATAAGGTTTTCCTGCGTCAGACCCGGCTAGAATATATAATTTATCCTTTGTTGCAGCAAATGACCTAGTGCCGGTTAGATCTGGAATATCAACCAGTTTCTTCCATTGACTAGTACATTCAGGACAAGGATCGTTTCCACATTCGCCGCATTTATTGAGGCCATCTGTAGAACACCCACCTTCACAATTATTCTGCGGACCACCACAAACCTCTCCAGAATAGCATTGGCAAGTACAAGTACCAAACTCATAAACATAACAAGAACCCCTGACACACTCAAGAGTACCACCCACACAATGGCTATCTGGGTAGTAAGTGAAAGCAGCTGAATTAAGATTAAGGCTTCTTGGACTTTGTTTAATACAATAACCAGATGGAAATCTAAGAGTACTACCCAACCAACACTCACCATGAACCACACTAACTAAGATTAAAACAACTAACAAAACCAACATCCAAATTCCGATTCTTTTTCCTTTTGTCATTTTTCGAAATAATAAGGATGGCAACTACTCGAAGGACTCTTGCTGGATAAGGGAGTGGCAAGAAAACAAGACAAGTAGTTGCCGTATCCTTTTAAAAAAACATGAATTGGTGAATGCTTTTGTGAAAACCTCCTACTCCGCTTTGCTTCGCTAAAAAACCGCTCAGCAAAGCTACGTCCTGGCCATGCCTTATTTGCCTTGCAAATAAAGGCATTGATGGCGCAGACGGAGCTTTTCACAAAAAAGCAGGATAAACCTATAATAATTGAAAATA
>CAZOXR010000020.1:10344-11720 GCA_964583885.1 uncultured Methanosarcinales archaeon
CTTGCTGGATAAGGGAGTGGCAAGAACAAGATTCAAGCAGCTGCCGTGTCCTTTTAAAAAAACATGAATTGGTGATAAAATTGAAAATAAGCGCATAAAACTCTCTAGAATCTTCTCTAAATATGTGTCTCTACCTCTTTTTCTAGGAAACATTCCTAAGCCACTCCCTTTTTAACTAATTTCGGGATTTTTATTTATAAATGTTACTGTTTTTTAGAACTAAAAGAGTATTTTCTCATTTATGCTTAGGATGTCTATGTCCCATCTTTCTTCTTCTGTGTAGTTCTTCTATGTGGCTGATTTTGTTTTTAAGTACATCCTTGAAATCACCGTTTTGGTATTCGTTGATCATCAAGGAGATGTGTTCTCCTCCTAAGAAATGTGGTAGAATAACATAATCTGCACCAGCTTCATACATCTCTAAAGCTTCTTCTACTTGGCTGCCAGTTACCATGACTATTATTTTCTTGTTTATCTGTTTAGCTTTCTTGATCAGTAATAGATTATCAAATTTATCAGGTACTGTAGATATCAGAATTTGAGCAGTTTTTATCCCCATGCGTTCAATTACTTCAGTATCTCCTACATCTCCGTACATACAGTGGACTTTTTCCTCAATAAGGTCTCTTACAACCTCTGGGTTAAAATCTACAACCAATAAAGATTTCTTTACTTTCTTCAATGTTTTTACAACACTATAACCTATCCTGTTGTATCCGCATAGAATAACCTTGAATACTCTTCTTTTTGGCATATGTTCGAAATGTTTAGGGGTTGTGCTGAGTTTCTCAAATATAGAAAGGCGTTTTGAGAATTTCTGATATACCTGGTTATCGTATTTTATGAAATATGTTGAGACTATGAAAGTTGACATAGCTAGTATCAATGCAAATGAAAATATATTGTTGCTTATATGTCCTAGAGCAAGACCTTGAGCTACAATAATCAGGGAAAACTCTGAACTTTGTGCTAGGGTAACTGCTGTAAGGAAAGAAGGCCTTTTTTTGTAGCCAAAGAAACTTGAGATTGCCATAATTATCCCGGGTTTTATCATTACTACTATCAAGAAGAATACAATTAAAGGTATAATGAACCTAGTGAAATCAGTCATAACTAGCCCCATACCTAGTGATACAAAGAATATTGTAGAGAAGAAATCCCTTAATGACCTAACTTTACCTTCTATCTCTACATTATAAGGTAGATGCCCAAGTGTAACCCCTGCTATGAATGCACCGATTGCTATTGAGAACCCTGGTGCGCTTAATGTTTTCAATACTATCTCATGCAATATAACTCCAGGCAAAAACCTGTTCCATAAAGCAAGTACTATGTTGCCGAATTGGTTGAATAGCAGCGCAAATAAGAAACATACT
>CAZOXR010000021.1:0-11651 GCA_964583885.1 uncultured Methanosarcinales archaeon
AAACAACCTTGAATCTTGCCCATTGCGCTGCCCATTCACTTTTCCACATTAATTTTCCATTGCCTTTTAATGGATCATTATTCCCTTCATGACCACAGCCTTTTGCTGTTGTTTTTTCGAATTTGTAATCCTCGCATTTGTAGGTAATTTTTTTACCATCAAAACCAGTTATTTTTGGAGTTGCTATCTTGCCGCAATTATCGCAGATTGGTGTCCATGGGCTCCACCCTTCTGGCAGTTCATTTGTTCTATATTTGTTTTGAATTTCTATTATTTCTTTTGTTTTAGCTAATATCTTTTTAATGTAAGGATTGAAATTTCCTTTTTTGTATTCTTCCCTCATAGAATACTTTTCCATCTTTGAGGAAACAAACTCATGAATAACTTTCATGTATTCTTCTGTATGGTGCTCTGCATATGACTTATGGCATTTATATGGATCAGGGATGTCAGTAACTGCCATTCCTAAATATTTTTCATAATTTTTTGGAAGGCCTTTTGGAACCTTTCTTAAAGGATCCATGTTTTCTGCTACCCATATAAGTTTTGACTTAAAACCAGCATCTGTTAGTGCTTTGTAAACACTTTCACTTCTTATTGAGTCACTTAGCCTTCCTATATGCAAGACACCAGACAAGGATGCAGAGGTTTTTACAGTGTATGTTTTGAGGGGTGATATTTTTTTATCTATATATTTGAATTTCTTTCTGGAAGTGATTTGTTTTGCAAGCTGGTCTGCCCAATAGAGTAATTCTGTCATAACAGAAAAAGAATTAATTGTTTATTTAAAGATTTCTATTAAGTTAGTATCAATCTAAAATAAATCATTTTTAATAAGGCAAAACTCGGAATCTATTGTGTCCCATCTGCTCTGCAGAGTCTAGTCCGAGTTTTGCTAAGGACCATTTTGCATTTTGCCAAAGGCAAAATGCGGATAGACCTTCGTTTATTATTTTTTTAATTGTTTTATTGATATTTTTTCTATTGATTTCTTTTTATTGATAAAGAATAAAATGGGCTCGAGGGGACTTTCGCATTCTCGTTTCGAACCCCCAACCCCAAGATTAAGAGTCTTGTGCTCTAGCCAGGTTGAGCTACGAGCCCATAATAATAAGAATTTTTCTTTATAATTTAAAGGTTTTGGTGATAAAAATATATTATAGCTTGATATTTTAGATATTTACAAATAACAATATTTTTATACGCTTTCTTAATCCCTGAGAAAATATGGTTAGCAGATTAACAATTCAAGAAGTAAAGGATAGATGTACACTGATTCAGGGAATCCATGAGATAGGTGATCTAGTTGATGGTGCTTTTATTGTTACAGTTGGTTTGCAAAGTGATCCTGAATTTAATTCTCTTGGCGCTTATACTTTTGAAAGGAGTAAATTAGAGTTTAGAGATGACTTCTTATACCTAAGGATAGAAACTGTCTTACTGGGGCGAGAAACAGGCAGAGGATTAGACATATCAGAACATACCCCTTCAACAAGGGCGCTTCTAAAGTCTGATGCTTTTGCAGCTGGAAGAGTATATACCTGCCCTAAGGATTCTGATATTGCAGAGAAATTCAGAGGATATCTTTAAACCATCTTAAGCTTTCCAGTAATCTTATCAATCTTTTCTTCTTTGTCCGGGCCAATGCCTAAGCAGGTAATTGTTCCTGGCTCTACGACTGTGTGGCCTGCGTCTTCAATTAATGATGTAACTAATCCAGCATCTTCTGCTTTTTCTTTATACTCCAGAATTTCTTCTTTATCCTTAACTTTAAGAACAATCTTTTTCATTCCCTTCTTTTTCCATTTATCAATATCATCTTTATGGGATTTAATCATAGCACCAACAGAAGCATGACTTACCTGAGCTGCCATTTTCCCCTTAGGTAATTTTAAGTCTTGTCTTACCAGAATTACTTGTTTGTATTGCATTTAAATTAAATAATTTCTGTTAAATATAAATCTTTTCATATTATCCCAACAACAGGGACTACAGAACAGTCATTGAACGGGAAATCTTTATATAGGTGCATCAAAACACCATCTTAAAATGTCATCTGAAGGTGTTGATGAGGTTGTCCAGGTAGTGATGAATATTCAATGCAGACTGCATAATTCTGAACTAGCAGCAGATCCTAAGCGAGCAAAAACGATTGCAAATACATATAAAGGCGGGGAAGGAAAAATGATTAGAGACGTAGCTTATGGTCTTTCCGGGTGTCCAGGTGAAGTTGTTCTGGAAACTTGTGACAAGTTATCACCCCATTACCCTGCATATCTTGCTGAATTAAAGGCAGATGCAACTGTAAGATTCCCCTCTCAGGAGGCATTAGGTAAGGCTGGAATAGAAGACAGGTATAAAGAAGAAGCTGTAGACCATGGGTATGGGGGGTATCAGGTTGTTGTTCCAATTAAAAAGCTAGATCTGGCAGAGGGTGATTTTGCAACTTCACTTGCGCTTCGTATCTATGATGAGTCTATGTCCAAAGCAGAGGAAAGCATGGGTTTTGTCTTTCTGGGTGATACAGAAAATTTGGCATCCAGGCTGCGACGTGTCACACTAAATGTCGAATCTTTTTATAAAACTGCTAAAGTTATTGCAGAACGGATTGGCTTTGATACTGCAAAAGCAGATTACTTAATCATGGCAGTAGCATATCAAAATGTACCAGAAGCTTCTGAACCAATTGCCTGCTATTTAGGGGCTGTTCATGCTGTTGCAGATCTATTGGGTGCAGCAGATTGGGAACAGAGAGTTGAGCAAGAGATGTTCTCAGAGGGGTTTATTGAAGAGCATGGCGGAATCTCAGGGGAAAAGGCAGCACCCTGGATTGAAGCTTATTTCTCACCTGAGAATACAGAGTATGGCATTGAAAATGATTTCCCTCTTGATGAAGCTATTAAATGGAGGAAGGGATTATCAACTTTTGTGCCATCTGAAGAGCAACCTTATCATGCAGATTTTTCACTTGCGGTTGCTGATAGCTGGAAAAGTGCTGTAGGTACAGTTGAAAAAGCGCGATTCTATAAGGATTATAATAAAAGACCAGAGGATGTAGCATGGCTGATTGAGCAGGGTGTACCAGAAAAACTTATTCACCATTATGTATTGCTCAACTCAGTATTCTGCTAAAATCACCTTTGGTAATCTAAGTTTGTATTCTTATATCTTCAATAACTTGCCATCAATTTTAATTTCAGGGTCCTTAAACACCTGATCAAGATGAATAATAGTGAATATTTCACCACCAAACCAGTAATTTGAGCCAATTCCAACATGAGCTGTTCCAAGCGCTTTTTCATCTATAACTGTTGAGCCTATGATCTTTGCTTTTGGATTCAAACCAATACCTAATTCACCAATTCTTTTTACTCTGTTAGGGTATTTTGCCCTGTTTGCAGCCCAGTTCAGTGTTTTCTCTAATTCTTTTGCTTCTTCTCCGCCTTTAATCTCTGTTATCATGTCTTCTTCTATTGTAAGCTTTATTGGCTTTTTAATTAAAGAAGTATGTGTATGGTTTCTTGAGCTTGCGTCAATAACAACAGTACCATTAACCTTTTTTCCATTTGGCGGAATGTAAACTTCTCCTGCAGGCAGATTTCCTCCGTAACCTTGTTTTGTATAGTTGCCGTCTGCGCATAATGCTTTTAATCCTTTTACATTATAATACAGGTCAGTGCCTGCTTTGGTTTTTATATGGATCTCTTCTGCATCATCCAGGACTTTTTTTATTTCTTCATGTTTTGCCTGTAATGGTTTGTAGTTAGTATCTATTGCCCCTATAATCTCATTTGCCTGATGGTTATCCAGTTCACCTAAACTTAAGGAAGAGACAAACCTATGATTCTTTGCCTGGCACATCTTTCTAAAGCTCTTTCCTAGGGCATTGATACTTCCAAGCTTGTCAGACATATTGACAAATATGATATTATTCTCCTTTAATTCACCCAATGAATCTATTACATCATCATCTGCTCGCATGCCTCTTGCCTTGACATTCTGCAAAACTAATGTAGCATTCATGTTTAATGCTTCTGCAGCTAAATAATAACCTCCTGAAAGAATCGCAGAGGTGTTTTTATCTTCAAATCCCCTGTCGCCTATTATCAGTATCTTTTCATTCTTTACAGCCAGGCATGGCACAAATATCTTTCTGAGATATAGTGAAGCATTTTTTGCTGCAGTGTATAGATTATTCTGCTTTAACCAGTTAATTGACTCTACTGTTTCCATTACTTTTTAATTCTTTTTGTTATTGTTTTTAAAGTTTTTGATTTTTATTGATTTTTTTTCAAAAAATATTTATATGTTTAAGATTCTAGATTATTTATGACAAGAAGAGAGGATATAATAGAGATTCTTTCTGAAAGAGCAGAGTCAGCGCATAAATTAGCTAATCATTATAAAGTTGAATTGTGGGAGATTCTTGAGGATCTGGAGCATATTTCTAAATCTGTAAAGCCAAGGAAATTAAAACAGATTCCTGCAAGATGCAAGCACTGCGGTTTTGTTTTTAAGGAAAGAAGCAAAGTGAAGAAGCCAAGCAGATGTCCAAGTTGCAAAAGCGAAAGAATCCAGGCGCAGTTGTTTAGGATTGAGTAAGCTTCTTCAGCCTGTCCTCAATCTCTTCTCTTATCTTGTTAATATGTAGCTCAAAATTTAGTCTGATTTTTTTCCAGTCTTCGTATTTCAGCAATTGTCCTTTGTAGTTTATTGCATTTCTTTTTAGTCTTGCAGTCTCAAGAAAATCCCAGTTAAGCTCTAATTCCGGATGCTTGTAACACAAATAAGCGTTTTTGCACTGGTGACTGTCAGCAGCTACTTTTTCAAAAAGTAAGAAAGCGTCAATCAGGCTTCTTAATGATTCATAGTAGTCTCTAAAGACAAATGTCCAATCCAAGCTGTTTTTGGCTATACTCTTTTCCATGTTTTTAATGAATGCCAATCCTCTTTCCGCAGATAGTTTTAAAGATCTGACCAATTCAATGTCAGGTTCGCTTTTAATTTTGATAAGGCCATTTGCTTTGCACCCATCGTATATAGATTTTAAGTCTTTTATCAAACAGACACCTCCACTAAATCATATACACTTCCCTTAACAAAATATCCCCTGATGACATTTTTAATTAGCCCTGAACTAATATCCTTTATATCTTTTTTTGTTTTGAATGCGTGCACTTCCAGTTCCCTGCCGCACCACATACTGCCATATTTTAAGTCTTCTGAGTCTCCGTAAATGAAAACATCAATATCACTATTTGTGTACCAATCTGACCTTGCAAAACTGCCAAAAATAACCACTGTTTTAGCATTTTTTAAAGATTGAAGTTTCTTTAGCAGCCCTGTTTCATGCATACGGGTAAGAGCGTAGAGCTTCTTTCTGTTCATATAATCAGGAGATGCATATCTGGAGATGAAGTAAGGCATCCTTCCTTTTGGTTTTATTCGCTTGACAATTCCTTTTTTTATGAATTGTTTCAACCAATAGTTCGCTCTTTGCTCACTAATCTTTGCGTTCTTTACAATATCCCGAAAATGCCAATGTTTAGTGGGTTCGTTAAAAAAAAGCTCCAGCATATTGTTTTCTTTGTTTGGATAAGGCATTTTACTAACGTTAAGCGTTAGTATTATTTAAAGCTTTTGGTTTTTAGAGAAGAATCAAAGTAACTAAGCAGATGTCCAAGTTGCAAAAGCGAAAGAATCCAGGCGCAGTTGTTTAGGATTGAGTGATATATTACAATTCAATTGCTCTCAGAAATCCCTAATCTAGTCCTTATCACATCCCACTTGGTTCCTTCTTTTTTTGCGATTTGTTCTTCGAGTGGAGAACTTAAGCCTAATTCATATAACCCAGACCTAAGATACAAGTAATGGAAATTCAATCCTTCATCCTGAGATTTTTCCATTAATTTAATGCCCCTATTAACCTGAAGATTCATTGCAATTGCTTCTGATATTGGTATGAACAGGAATACAGCAGCGCCTCCAATCCAGCCACTCCCATAAGCAACAGCAGTGCCAGCTCCGACTAAAGGTGGAAGCAATCTTTTTAAATTACAAAAATTAGAATATGCCCACAACATATGATCAAACCAAAGCGACCGATCCATCATATCCGCTGTTCTAGATAGTGCATTATACGCCATTACCTCTTCAGAAAGACATTGGGAGTGACGCAGAAGAGGGTTAGAATACCATTGGCATCTTATTGCGTGAATTGTCTCATGCTCAATCGAACCGTGCAATGAGGATGTTCTCTCCTTCTCAATAACCGGTAGCCTAAATCCTGTTTCTTTATCTATGCATACAGTACCTCCTTCTTTTGAATCTGAATAGGTTAACGCATCTTTTATTGATCTTGACTTTAATGCACGCCTCATCGTACCCTCTTCAAATAACAATGCAGGCAGAGGCAGTGTGTTAAATTTTTCTTCGAAATACTCTTGACTATTAACGTGTAAAGACCTAACCTCATAATCTGATGCAAACGGATAAATAACTCGTCCTGTCTGGAAATCGTCCAATATTCTCTGTTTTTTTTCAGCTTCTCTTAAATAATCATCAATACACTTAACACTTCTTGATGGAACAAATCCCATTCTGTCATATTGTATTATTTCATTCTGCATTACGCGAGGGAATTGGGAGTGCAATAAAAATGTTATGGGGCAACATATATAAACTACCCTCTTATCCTATAAATTATGATAAAAGCAGTTATTTTTGATCTGGACAATACATTAATAGACTTCATGAGAATGAAACGAGTTAGTTGTGAGGCTGCTGTTTCTGCAATGATTGATGCTGGACTTGATGTAAAAAAAGAAAAAGCAATGAAGATAATATTCAAGCTTTATGATGTGCATGGATTAGAGGAAGGCAAGATCTTTCAGAAATTTCTTAAGAAGCTTACAGGGGATGTTGACTATAGAATCTTAGCTAGTGGAATAGTTGCTTATAGAAGAGTAAAATCTGGCTTTTTAGAGCCATTTCCGCATACAAGCTATGTTCTTCTTAAACTAAAAGACAAAGGAAAAAAGCTTGCTATAGTTACAGACGCTCCTAGATTAAAGGCATGGTTAAGGCTGGCAGCTATGAAGATAGGCGATTTCTTTGATGTTGTAGTTACATTCGAAGATACAAAGAAACACAAGCCAAATAATTTACCATTTGAAGCAGCACTGAATAAACTTAAGCTAAAGCCAGAGGAATGTTTGATGGTTGGTGATTGGCCTGAAAGAGACATAAAAGGAGCAAAAAAGCTTGGAATGAAGACATGTTTTGCAAGGTATGGCAATAGAAAGGTAAAGAAGAGCGGAGCTGATTTTGAGATAGATGATATCAAGGAATTGCTGAACATTATCTAAATATTCTTGAGTATAATTGGCAGGTCTTATCATAAACTGAATGTATGCCTTGATAAGTGTTCCTTGCATTGTACCCTACAAATCCATATGCGTTCATTGCAGTGCCTCCAAAAGCCACTACTGATATTGCCATATTACTCGCAGATTCAGTGTCCAATGTAGAACCCAATAAACCAATTAGCAGGAAATCTAAAAACCTATTGCTTTGTTCAAAACCACTAATTAGTGTTTCCATGCTAGTATATTGTAGGTCTATGTTTTGTGCTGGGTTCATTCTATATGGGGGTTGACAAATCATATTTAAACCTTTACCACTCTGTTGTGGATTTGTGCGTTTTAAGGTATTTTTCACAAAGTTTATATATAAATTAGCTATTATTCTAGAAAAGGGGGTAAAATCCTTTAATATTTAATAATCTGTGAGGTGATTTCAATGGTAAAAGGAAGATGTATGAAATGTAAAAAACAAGTAGAGATTAAGAATGGAAAAGAGATAACTATGAAGAACAAGATGAGGGCTATGAAAGGAGAATGCCCTAAATGCAGCACAAAGGTCTTTAGGATCTTGGGCAAGAAGAAATAATTTTTTTATTTAATATTTCTTATTTTTTTTAAAATGGAAGAAAAGGAAGAAAAGATAAATAAGCTCGCTAAGTCTTTACGTCAAAGCGGCTTTTCTACTTCTGAAAGTTCTGCTGCAGAGAAAGCAAAAGAGATGGTTGAGACAGAAGAGAAGATTAATGAATCTCAGACGAAGAAAGGATTTTTTGGAAGGTTAAAGGAAAAATTCAGCCACAAAGAAGAAGAGCCTGTTAAGATGGAGAATTATGATGTAACTGAAGATGACAGGACAGTTAATGAGATAATGGCAGAAGCAGGCGTTAGTGAAGCAGATGCTAATAATAGAGAAGAGAAGAAGGATGAGCTTAAGGAAGAAGTTACAGAACTTAAGAAAGAGATAGAAGAAGAGAAGAAAGACCCCCATCCAGGAAAGATAGAAGAGATAAAGAAAAAAGAAAAAGGTGTTAAGCAGGATTTAGATGTGCTGGAAGAGGAAGAAGGGGAAAGGATTGATATTGAATAGTTTGAAGTTATAGCAAGTATTATATTATCCATCTTATTTCTTTTAGTATGGGTTTAATATGTATACTCTAATATATGTGTTGTATCACAATAGTCTTTATATATAAAATGCCACTACTCGAGAATAACAATCGTTAATCGGGGGTGTATTTTTGAAAATGATAAAAAAAATATTAATTTGGATATTTACTTTAGTACTTCTAGGTTTTAGTGTTAGTGCACTTGGTGATATATCAATAAATCCTAACGCAGATATTGTAACTGCAAGTGTAACTGATCAGGTTAGTGATACATTAGTAATAAGTAATTCAAATCTGACAGAACCAAGGACAGTTAATTTGCCAAGTACTGTTACTTTCTCAGGTTCTGGCTATACTCTTAGTGATGTTCCTGTAACATATAATGTAAGTAATTCTCTTGTTGTTGGGAATCAGTCCAGTGAGAGCATAAACTATACTTTTACTGTTCCATCAGATGCATATGCAACTGCATACAGTGGGATTATAAGCTTTGCATCATCAAGTGAGGATTATGATAATTTAACAATAAGCTTGACAGTCAATTCAAACCACAATATAGCTGTAAATGATATAACATTAGAGATAGCGCAAGGACAGAGTGGAACAGCTACTCTAACATTAACAAATAACGGAAATGTAAATGAGACAGCCACTACAACTTCCCCATTGACATTGACAAGCACAACATCATCAAATACAATCTCTGCTTCAATAGCAAACATTTCTTTGCCAGTTAACTACAAAGAGTCAGCATCAACAACTGTAAGTGTTAATGTCCCAGCAGACCAAGCTAAAGAGAGCTATACAAATAATATAACAATCTCATACGGAGGCACTACAGTAGAATCGGTTTTAATAGTAAATGTAGTAGATCCTATCTACAGCCTTAACACAGGAAATGTAGCATTCTCGCAATCTGCTTTAAATGAAACTGTTTCAAAAACTTTTTCAGTTGAGAATACAGGAAATACCATCTTAAACAACATCATTTTGAATTCAAGCAAAATAGACGGCAGATATAGTTTTACTCTTAATGAAACAGGCCCTTTTAAGTTAGAAATTGGCGAAAGCATAGACATTAAAGCTGATGTTTTAATTCCATATGAAGAAAGAAGAACAGGAGATTTTTCTATAGGAACAATAGATGTATCAAGTGATGAGCAAAATTTCACCTCAGCTTACAATGTTCATGTTGATGTTGAACCAGCACTTAGTCTTAAGGACTTTGATATCCTTATTGATGACAGCACTGAAAATGATGTGCAGGATGAAGAAAAGATAGACGACAAAGCAGAACCTGGCTCAGAGATTGAGTTAAAGTTCATATTAGAAAACACTTTTAGCGAAGAATCAGATATTGATATTGATGATATAACTATAACAGTAACTTTAATAGATTCTGAGGACGAGGAAGTAGAAGAGCTTGATATTGATGTAGGCGACTTAGAGGCAGAAGAGGATTCAAATGAAGAGTCAGTAATATTTGAGCTTGATCTTGATGTTCAGGATGGTAAATATACTCTTGAGATAGAAATAGAAGGTGACGATGCAAATGGTATTACTCGTGAAATAGAATGGACAGTGTATTTTGAATTAGAGAAAAAAAGCCACGATGTAATCGTTTACAAGGCTTACCTTACACCAGAGACTGTTAAGTGCGGAAAAAGTTCAACTTTGAAGGTTGAATTGATGAACATAGGAGAAAAAACAGAGAATGACGCCAGATTGACAATAGTAAATGAAGATTTGGATGTAAATGTTGATGAGAGGGATATAGAATTAAGCAAGAACCCAGATGACAAAGACAATACATATACTCATGAGATGCTTATTGGAACAGAAGATATTGGCGCTGAAACATATCCTATTACAATAAAGGCTTATTACGATGAAGATATAACTGATGATATAGAAACAATTGATTTGATTGTTGAGGATTGTCCTTCTGACGAGCCAGAGGAAGATGAAACAACTGTTGTAGTGCAGCAGCCAGATGATACAGAAGATGGGGTTACTCTTCCAACAACTGGCGGTGAAGAGATTCCAACAACAACAGAGATATCATTCATGGAGTCAGGCAAAGGAATTGCTTTATTGATTGCAGGCAATATTGTTGTTTTGGCTGTAGTGATATTTTTTGTAGCTAAATTCTTTTTAGTTCCAAAAATACCAAAGCCTTGATTATTTTTAATTATTATTTCTATTATCTTTCTTATTATTAAATAAATATTTTTATTAGGCAAAATTCGGAACAAAAAATCATTAGAAGTATTACTATCTATTAAGTTTAGACAGTTTTTAACTACTTTACCATACTAAAAATAGTAAAGTTTAAATAGTAAACTGCGTTTCTTTTAGTAAAATTGGGGGATTCATTTAATGACAGCTAAATCGACTAAAAGTGCAATTTTGTTTATAAGTTCTTTAATAATCTCATTACTTCTTAGCATTAGTTTGGTTTCTGCAAATATAGCTACCTATGTTGTTATTAGTGAGGTTCAGGTTGGGAGTAGTACTTCTGTTGATGATGAATTTATAGAGTTGTACAATCCCACTGGCTCACCAGTAGATTTAACAAACTGGGCTTTAAAGAAAAAGACCAACGGCGGTGCTGAATCAAATCTAGTCACTATTTTTCCTGCAATTACTATTCAGCCAAAATCTTTTTTATTGATAACACATCAATCTGCTTATGATGGTGGTGTTACTGCTGATGTAACTTACTCTGGAGCTACTTTTTTTATATCTTCAACTGATAATACTGTTTTATTATATGATAATGTTGCTTCACTTGTTGATAAGGTAGGTTATGGAGCTGGTTCTAATGATTCTGAGATAGCGCCAACATCTAACCCAGGAATTGATGAAAGTTTAGAAAGAAAATCTGGTTCAAGCCATGATGAGTTACAAGGAAATGGGTGGGATGCTGGAGACAATTCAGCTGATTTTAGAATTAGAACAACACCTGAACCGCAGAATTCAGGTAGTTCAGTGGAGCCTGATACAACACCTCCAACACAAACCATTTCAGTTTCACCAACTACTATATATGAAGGAGCATTAACACTTACAGTTACTGTTGTTTATAGCGAAACTATGAATACAGGAACAGCTCCTGTTATTACTCTTACTGGCTCTCATTGGGGAGCACAAACAGGTGGAACATGGACTACAACTACTA
>CAZOXR010000022.1:0-10515 GCA_964583885.1 uncultured Methanosarcinales archaeon
CTTCTACGACAACCACGACATCTACTACCACGTCAACAACAACTTCTACGACAACCACGACATCTACTACCACGTCAACAACAACTTCTACGACAACCACGACATCTACTACCACGTCAACAACAACTTCTACGACAACGACGACAACCACAACCTCGACAACGACGACTACATGCGACAAAGCATGTTGGTACTACGATGATTCTAACAAGGATTATTTGGATGCTGGTTGGGTGAAAAGAAGAACAACAAGCTGCAATATCTATCGCAATTATGAGTCATGTTCTGGAGACATTCTGACAGAATATTGGTGCAGTGGCTCGTCTCGAAAGTCTGATACAAAGGACTGCAACGATTATGAGGTTGATTATCCAGACAGAGATTATTATTGTACATCAGTTGCCTGCCCAACTAGAACTTCGCAAAATTGTGCATATTGCGCGTATTCAACGTCAACGACTACTACTACAACGACAACAATGATAGGAGAAACGACTACTACGACAACAACGACAACGACAGGCACGTCAACCACTAGTACAACGACTACTACTACGACAATACCAGGAATTTACTGCGATGAAGACGACGACTGCCCCAGATGTTATCAAAAATGTAATCTTTCAATAAACAGATGTTATGATTTCAGAACAAGGATAGCTGGCAGTTGCAAATATTATGATTGGTGTGACCGCGGTTATGAGCCTGGACACTATGGTGAAGGTGGTTACGAATGTTCAATAGACAATGGTGGTTATGGAGACCACTGCTCAAACGTTGATCAAGACCTATGCGACAACGAATACTACGGGTGTCATGTAATATGGAGTTGTTAAAGTTTACCAGTTTAATAGTGTTTTGTTTACTGTTGCCTGTAGCTCTGGCAGCTGAAGCAGTAGATGTTGAACATATAGGTTACGGCGACTCAACACTGGAAGTAAACATTCTAATCAAAAACACAGGCGACACAGCCCTGTCAGATATAGGAATATTCGACAACGGAGTCGAGTACAAAACTGTGCAACTTGTTATCGGACCAGGGATGAACTTCGAGGAAACTCTCTACTTGGACGAGGGAAGCCATAAGATAGAAGTGTGGTCTGGGGACGCATACGATTTCTTAGAAGTGAACGCAATCGACATTCCGCCCCAGCCGACTGAAACAACTATACCGATTCCTCCTGGACAGACAGAACAAGACAACACATGGGTTACTATACTGGTTATTGTCATAGTAGTTTGCATAGTTTTCTTTGTGGCGTTCAGAAGGCCGGAACTGAAGCTGAGCTCTGGAAAAAAGTAGCAAAAAACACCGTTTTTCTCAAAGAGAGAAAATTAAATATTCAAAAGCTTAAATTATAATTAATTCAATTATTCATCAGGTGACAATTTGCCGAGGGGTGCTGGGGTGGACAAGAAAGTTAGCAGGCTTGAGGATAAGCTAAAGTTAGCTGGCCTGAAGACAGAGAAAAAATTTGCTGATCTTGAGTTATCCATGGCTAAAGTGGAGGACAAGTTCAAGGATATCTGGGAAATAATGCCGCAGGTGAGCGAACGCTCTGAAGAAATAGAAAACATGCTGGAAATCCTGAATCTTGGCATCAGGGATTTCAAAACAGCTGTGACAAGTCTTGATTCTCGATTACAGTCTATAGAAGATGCTGGTGTTTCTGAAGATATTAAGAACGCTTTAACCAGCTATGATAGGAGACTTCTTGAAATTAAAAACACTCTGAAAAAACTCGGCACAGACATTGACATCATGACGACAGAAAAGAATGATTTGGTTGATGTAGTCCAGAAAGACATTGTGCCAGCGTTGGACAGTATTAGAACAGCCAATAGTGAGAATAAAGCCAGAGTCAATGAAATTAAAGGATTAGTTGATGAATTCAAGCTTACAGTCAAGTCTTTCGAGAAAGGCATGGACATGATTGACATCAAAGGCCTCATAAGTCAATTCACTAACATCAACACACGGATGGCTGAGATGCAGGGAAAGGTAAATGAACTGACGAGGACACAGCCGCCTGAACTTGAGACGTTTGTTGATGAGACGAGGAAATTGAAATCGCACTTGAAGGATACTAACATGCGGTTTGTCGAAAACCTAAACAGGGTAAGTGACTTGGATGCTAAGATGTCTCTCTTGGATGAGAAGATTGACAAGACAGTGCAAGGGGTTGACAATAAGATTCAAGCCATTGACATAGGTAGACTTGAGAAAGGAGTTGAATCTGTCAACGACGCTTTAGCAAGGTTCGAACGCGGAAAGGCTGACATTGATAGAATCACAACAAAGAATGAAAGAATAAACCTTGAACTGACCGAGAAAGCCAAGTTTCTTACAGAAGCTGGGGGCGGGATTGAAAACATCAAATCTAATATTAATAAATTGGGGGAGCTTGTTCGAAACAATACATCTGTCATTGATAATGTGAGAGGCTTTTCAGAATCGATTGACGAAGTTAAAGGTTCTATCTCAAAACTTCAGAAAGCTATTAGCAGTAATACATCTGCCATTGATAATGTGAGAGGCTTTTCAGAATCGATTGACGAAGTTAAAGGTTCTATCTCGAAGATTCAGAAAGCTGTCAATACTAATGCGTCAAATTTAAGTTCTATTAGAGCAGCTGAAGAAGAGTCAATAAAGGATTACACCAACTCCTTGAATGAGGCGAGAACTTCTATAGATACCAATGTTCAAATGATGGATGAAATGAAATCTTCTGTATCAACACTTCAGAACGCTGTAAAAAACATTAAACAGAGGAAGCCAGACGAAGCAATGAAACACTTTACAGAATCATTGGAAAAGATAAATGAAAGGATGTCCCAAACTGAAAAGGTTGTGAATAATGTAAGTAAAGAAATAGGTAAGGTTGAACAGGTAACTGAACTGTCAAAGATGATTGAAGAATTGAATGCTACGATGTCGACAAGGACTGGCGAGTTGGCTGAGAAGATAGATTTGATGAAAGCGACGAAAATACCTGAGAACATTGGCGGTCAACTGAGGATACTGAAAGGAGAAGTCAATGCACTCATATCTGAGGATAGAAGGCTTAGGGGAGACATAATCGAACTTCAGAAGTCGCGCCTGAAATCCATACCCCCAGAGATATTGACACAGACTCTCACAAGAGTAAACTCCCTGGAAAAGAAATTGCTTGGCGTGGAGAGAAGTATTTCTGACGACCTGATAGCGCAGCCAGTTATTATAGAATAAATATTTTTATGAAGAATTCTTTCGTGTTATATTAGCGAAACTATAAAAGGTATTAGTTGAAAAACATTTAGAGTGATTCCGTGGGACACTGTCTGATAATAAGCGAGAAACCGCAAGCTGCCCAAAGGATAGCAGAAGCATTGGCTGAAGGGTCCATAGACAAAATCAGCAAAAGAGGAGCATACTGGTTTGAGTTTGAGAGAAACGGCAAAAAGTGTCTATGCGTTCCGGCTGTTGGTCATCTTTTTGTTCTGGACACGAAGAAAAGCAAGGGTTGGGAATACCCAACGTTCGATGTTCACTGGGTCCCGACTTGCACTAGGAAAGGTTCTGAGTATACGAAGAAATATCTGGGCAATCTTCAGGAGCTCTCAAAAGGCGTTGACGAATTTATTGTCTCGACTGACTATGACATTGAGGGCGAAGTGATTGGGTTCAACATCCTCCGCTTTCTCTGCAAAACGACAAAAGCTAAAAGAATGAAGTTCTCGACATTGACAAAATCCGACCTTGTTGAAGCTTACGATAACGCGATGCCGACTGTTGACAGGGGTCAGGCTGAGGCTGGACTTACAAGACATTTTTTGGATTTCTTCTGGGGAATCAACACGACCAGAGCACTGACACTTGCTATGAGGAAATTCTTGAGAAGGAGATTCACTGTTGTCTCTAGCGGGCGGGTGCAGTCGCCGACACTAAAAATATTGGTTGACCGTGAACTTGAGATAAAGAAGTTTGTGGCAATTCCTTTCTGGCAATTACACTTACATTGTTTACACGGCAGCGAGACGCTGATAGCAGTCTATGAAAAAGACAAGGTTTGGGAGAAGACAGAAGCCCAGCAGGTGTTTGATACTTGCACTGGTAAGGATGCTGTTGTCCAGCAAATAAAGAAAAGGTCTTACAAGAATCTGCCGCCGACCCCGTTTGACACAACCAGTCTACAAACCGAGTCTTACAGATGTTTTGGTCTGTCGCCAACAGAGACAATGGCAGTTGCCGAAGCACTGTACAATCAAGCTTTGATATCTTATCCGAGAACATCATCTCAGAAACTGCCAGCAAAAATCGGCCTCAAAAAGATTCTTCAGAACTTGTCAAAGAACCCGTCTTTCAAAAACATCTGCCAAGAGCTCTTGTCCAAAGGTAAACTAAAACCAAGGGAAGGTAAACGTACTGATCCTGCTCCTGTTGCTATTTACCCGACAGGCGAACGACCGAAAGCGCTGAACGCAACCCAACAGAAGATGTACAATCTTATTGTCAAAAGATTCCTGGCGTTGTTCGGTGAACCTGCTATCAGAGAAGCTGTCGCTGTTGTCCTTGATGTCTCAGGTCGGAAGTTTCTTTTGTCAGGCATCAGGACAATCGAACCCGGCTGGACAAATTATTACAAGGAATTCGTAAGACTCAAAGAGCAACTATTGCCTGCGCTGAACAAGGGCGATGTGCTGAAAAACAAGAAACTTGAGATTCTCGACAAAGAGACACAGCCACCCAAGCGTTATACCCAAGGTTCAATAGTCAAACAAATGGAAAAACTCGGTCTGGGCACAAAGGCGACCAGGGCTAACATCCTGCAGACACTTTACAATAGGAGCTACATCAAAGGCAAGACAATAGAGGTGACTGGGTTTGGAGAAAGAGTCGCCGATGTCCTGGAGAAATTCTGCCCGAGAATTATCAGCGTTGAATTGACAAGAAAGTTTGAGGACGAGATGGAGCTTGTCAGGCAGCTCAAGAAAGAGCGTGAGACTGTTGTGGGTGAAGTCAAAGGTCTGTTGACAGAGACAATGGCTGAATTCAAGGACAAGGAGGAAGACATCGGCAAAGCCCTGGCTGAAGCTTACGAGTCCTACGAGAAAAAAGAATCTTACCTTGGGAAGTGTCTAGACTGCGATGGAGATTTAAGGATTATAGTCAACCCTAAAACAAGGAAACGTTTCTGCGGTTGTTCCAATTATAGTAAAGGCTGCCGATTCTCAACACCGCTCCCGCAGAGAGGCTCTGTCAAGGCCTTAGACAAGACGTGCGAGGAATGCGGCTTCCCCCTGATAGCTGTCCGGTTCAGGAGAAAGTGGTTCGAGTCCTGCCTGAATATGAAGTGTAAAACAAAGGAAAAGAAGTGATTTACTCCTTAGATAATTCTTGTTGCTCAGGATACCAAGCAGGCACAGTCGGTACAGCCAACATCAAGTTCTCACCAACAACATAATACTTCTTTCCAGACTTAATGAAAAAAACGTCTCCTTCTTTCAATTCAACTTCCTCATCGTCAATAAACAATTTTCCACTACCGCTAATGACGTAATAAATCTCTTGACAGACTTTATTCATCGCCTTTCCAGAATCAGGGAACCTCCCATTGATCTCTGCCAAAGCAAATCCTAAATCTTTACTATCAAGCTCATACTCCCAAACAAAACTATTTCTTGTAATTTGTACTTTCTTTCTATTTTCCTTCTTTACTAACATAGAATTATAGTTATGATTCAAACAATTAAACCCTTATCGCCACTGCTTTCCTTTCCTGTTTTTTTAATTCTATCTCAATGAAGTAGTCTGCAATGTTAGTCCTCAAAGATACTAGTTTTTTGACTAATGGGTGTTTCTCGTCTATTGCATACAATTTTGCTCTACCTATCCTTCGAGTTTCCTTGACAATGCCCAAATCTATAAACCTAGGAAATATCCTGTTCAGTGTCGTCCAAGCAATTCCTGAGTTCTCAGATATCTCAGTTAGAGAGTAGTCATACAAACCTCTTTCAGCTAAAAGAAAGTCTAACAGTTTAATCATCGGGGAGTCTCCAAAGACTCTTCTAAAAGACGATTTTTTCATGTGTAACCTATTGACAGTTCAAGTATTTAAATTTAATTTTTGGTATATCCAAATTCAATAAAGAGAATAATGCCTTTTCACAGATTAATATTTTTATGATGAAATCATAGTTGATGAACAAACTCAAAATCCACATCCTCAGAAAACTTTACGATCATACTTATGTTGGCAGAAGACATTGCGCTATCCGAGATATGAGACAAGGCCTACCATCCCATGAAAGAGATATGAAAAACATCCTCAAGACAGTTAAAGATCTTATAAACGGTGGCTACCTGATACCACACAAAACAGATAGAATATCCCTGAATCCAAGAATGTTAAAGAAGATAAAAGAAACAATCTAACAGCTAAACTCTTTAGTATCGTCCATCGTGTTATTCGTACAGAAGACTTCATGGTCATCAACATAGTAATACTCGTATTCGCAGCACTTGTCCATTGCATACTCCAGCGCCATTTCATCATAATCGTCTCTCATACTTTCGATGCTTCCTTCACAAATCAGGTACTCTCCTTCCAGCTCATCGTAACTGTCCCTCCAAGTAAGCAAACTGTTCTGGCAAGTTATCAACTCGGCTGAATCCTGTCCTTCTCCAGTCCTGCACGCACTCAACTCAGCTTCCTTGTTACTCAGACCTTCCTGGCAAATCCCAAAGTCAATATTGCAGGCGTCCAGCCGATAAGTCATGTTTATCCGTTCATCCTTGCAGCCAGCCAAGTCAGTCTTTAAATTCTCTTCCATGACCTTCAGATAAGAGCCACCTGTCGAATTAAAGTAAAACAACACAAGGTTGGAGACAACCAACACCGCAATAATCAGCAACCACTTCTTATTCCCAGACAAATTAAGATTTAACCTAGAACTTGATCCAGAACTTGATCCAGAATCTTCGGCCCAAGGCCTGTTTTCTTCCCAACTCATGGTTTCAACCCAGACGTTAATAATATTGTCATAAATGCTTAAATCTATGAATCATTACGTTGACTCCCAGTCAAACTTATACTTCGGCTTTGTCCTGTCCTGAATGAGCTTCATCAGAAACTCTCTCTTCAGGATTATTATTATCAGAACAATGACAGTAACAACACCAGCAGCGATTGCCACCTCATTCCCACCTACAAACTCAGAGAATCTTCCAGTAATGTCGTCAACAACGCCGCCCAAACTTTCCTTAAGTTGTTCCTCTTGCTCAGTCAATTCAGTCTCTTCTTCAGCCTGTGTTGTTGTTTCACCCACAGTAGTTTCCACAACTGTCGTAGTTCCAACAGTAGTTCCCCATGTTATTCCTCCACCACCTCCGCCTCCTCCACCTCCTCCTCCACCTCCTCCTCCACCGCCCCCAGTCGAGACAGTGAAAATCCAAAAGTAGCTAGAGGTCGAGGTTCCAACATCATCAGAACATCTAACATAGGCAATGTGTGCCCCATCACTTAAATCATATCCCAAAGTAACCGAATGGGTCAGCCCACTCCCACCAAAATTAAGACTCATACCAGCATAATCAGCATCAGCATCAAAATTAGCTCTACAGGTTGCAGGCCTATCTGTCACCACAGAAAGCGTCGGTCTAGAAGTTGTCACAACTCCAATCGGTGCCCCGTTTGAAACAATAGGAGAATTGATTGATCCGGGAATAGACGCTCCACCATCCTCTCCTACACTGCCACCAACAACAGCCGCAGGCACAGCATACACTGCTGGCAAAAGAACCAATAAAACCAAAAGAGTGGCCAGCTTCATCTTTATCTCCAGATAATTCTAACGCTATTCAAATATTTAAAATCTATCCTGCTATTGGAGCCTTTTTAGGCTTAGAAAATCCTTTAAACCATCCCTGCTGGTATCCAACAAAGGCCACGATTATAGCAGCCACCACTATTATTACCACCAGCCAAGTTAACCACCAAGGTGCCCCAGGAATAATCGGCGGTAATGGCGGTAAGAACGGAGTTGTAGTTACCTCAACCGGAACTGTTGTCGCCACCACAGTTGTCGTCAGTTCAGCTGGTGTTGTTGTAGTCAATTCTGCAGGAGTAGTGGTTGTCGCCGGGGCAGTAGTTGTGGCTGTGATTCCGCCACCTCCTCCAGCACCAGTAGTTGAAACAGTAAATGACCAAGTGTAACTTGTGGTGTTAGTGTTTGCAGCAGCGTCCTGACAACGAGCATAGTAAGTATAAGTTGCAGCTGATAACGCAGACAGTGTACTTGAGTGGGTCTGCCCGCCAGTTGTCGAGAAAGCAGTCATGCTCGCATAAGCCACATCTGACGTGGAATACGCACAGCTTGCATCTTCATTTGTCGTAACACTTATAGTAGGCGTAGTATCTATAGTTGTCCCAGTCGGGCTGCCGCTTGAAATTATCGGAGCGCTTGTGTCACTTCCATTCAGTGAATAATAACTGAAGTGGGTCGTGTTTGCCCACACAACATTGTTTGTCGTGTCAATTCCAGTGTCCCACACCCAATCCCAGTTGCTGCTCATGGCCTGCCATTCAGGCACAGAATCATTCCACCAGTACAAGGCAACAGTCGACTCAGTCACATTGTTGCTTGCCAGCTCTGCAGCAGTATAGTTCACCTCAATCAAGAACCATGTGATATAGCTGCTGTTTATGTCTGATGAGTTGACTATCTCCACATACTTGAGTGTGGTTCCATTCATTGGTGTTACGCCTGATGGGTTGGTGTCATATCTTGTCACATTCACTTCACCATGTTCTATAGTCGTGTTAGCACCACCAAAGGTAATACTCGTATTTGAAAGCTGTGAAGTCACTGTAGCTGATGCTGTAGCATTGATGCTTGGAATATCATGTTCCTGGACAGCGTCTACAGTGAAAGACCAAGTGTAAGCAGTCGTGTTCAGATTCCCAGCAGTATCATTACAGCTCGCATAGTAAGTCTGGCTTCCCTCTGACAAAGCACTTGTCAGCGTTGACGAGTGACTGGTTGTCCCAGTTGTCGTGAAATCAGTTCCTGCTCCATACACAAAAGATGCTGTACTATATTGACAATTAGCATTCTCATTTGTCGTCACACTCAAAGTGGGTGTATTATCTGCAGTCGTCCCAGTCGGACTACCGCCTGAAATTGTAGCAGCTGTCGTGTCAATCGTGAAGTATCTTGCGCTTGCCGATCCCTCATTACCTGTAGAATCGTTACATGAGAATATCACACTGCGTCCGCCAGCTGTCACAGTGACTGTCTTTCCCCAGGCAGTCGTCGAGCTGTTCTCCATGGACACATTTGCTGCTCCGTCCAAACTGTAACCACACCAGCTTCCCATCTCATTCAGCGTTATATTGAAGTCTTTTGAAGTAACATTAAAACTATCATTTGTCGGAGACACAATTGTTATTGTCGGCGCTGTCACATCATCCCCAACAGTTGTTGTCGTGGTTGTCGTGGTTGTCGTCACTGACACTGATACAGCTCCTCCAGTCCAAGCTCCTCCCATACCTCCGGTAGTGTTTAATCCTCCACCACCAGACATCCCTGTTCCGCCAACCGCTGGCCCACCTGACTCTGACGCAGGATCAGCTGATAAAAAAGGGATTAATAAAAAAACGGATAGAACAAATGTGAATATGATTGTTTTTCTCTTCATCCTCTTCCCACACCTTCGCAAATAAATAAAAGTTAAAGGTTGGCTGCACTACTTGTACAGCCCTGCTCTGAACGATGTCCAATACTGACCTGCTGTTGTCCCTGATGGTAATTTCATCCATATCGTGACATTACCGTAAACTGCACCATCTCCTATCATAGTAGTGTCCTGTAGTGGTGTCACCACCTGCTCTTCGTCCCATCCATTACCAATGAAGTAAGTGCTGTTAGCACCTGTCGTGTTGTAGTAATGCATGTACGCGTTTGTCTCAGTTCCGCTCAAAGGCTTTGTTGCTCCACTCGTGTTTACAGCTATTGAGTTTCCTGACGAATCTGCCCAGTCAGCCAAAGTCCATCTCAACATGGTTCCGTTGTGTAGTTCAACAGTGAAGTTGAAGTACCATCCGGTCTCGTAGTCTCCTCCAGCATAACCTGTTGTGTAAGAGTCATACTGCCTGACCACTATCTTTGTGTTCTCCAGCGCCATTGTCAAAGCTGTAAATGGCTGTACACTCTTGGAGATGTTGTAGGTCCTGTTCTCGCTTGACTTGTTGCCGTAGTCTCCGCTTTCGTCAACTCTTATTAACATATACTCGTCTTGGCCAAGCTCCCATTCATTGAATTCACCGTTAGTGCTTGCTGAAACACCAGTCTTGTTTCCTGTGAATGTGTAGACTCCTCCAGCTTGGTTTCTCAATGTCGCTATTACGTCAGTTGCGTTCCACAGATGCACTGTCACATTAGTAGCTGCAACCGAGCCTGGGAATGTTATTGTTATGCTGACGTCACCGCCAATCTCAATATCAGAAACTGCGTAGTTGGTTCCATTCGCCTGAT
>CAZOXR010000023.1:0-10462 GCA_964583885.1 uncultured Methanosarcinales archaeon
CTAAACTCAAAACATAATTGTTAAATTATTCTTGTGGCAATTAAGATAGATTTGCAATCAGATATTTTAATGCATAATCGGAATTTAAATGCTTAATATTTATCTCAGAAGATATATTTAAATCAAGGATTAGATTACTGCTCTCATAAACCCAGTTTGCTGATACATAAGGCACTATAACCAGCAATAATATAAGATAAATACCTCTTTTCATTTCTATAAAAATAATATCCTTCATTTATAAGCTTTTCTTAGAAATAGAAACGCCGAGGGGGAGATTCGAACTCCCGTGCCCCGAAGGACAGAGAATTAGCAATCCTCCGCAATGGCCAGGCTATGCGACCTCGGCATAGAATTATGTTATTCTTATTTGTATATAAAGTTTATTATAAAAGAAAAAAAATTATGGGAAAACCCTCTTATCAAACTCTGCAGCAATATACTCTTTCTCAAATAAATCTTGGCTTCCTGTTCTTGTAAATTCAAATCTTATTATTCCTGGATCATCTTCTGGAACAGAGCTATACCTTCTGGCTGCTTTAACCCTCTCAAATTCAATCTCTATCTCCTTTGATGAGCAATCTTCTACAACATTTTCTTCTTTTATATAGAAGGAAGCGACATATATTTCCGTTTTCCTAAGACTCCTTTCTTCTTCACCAATTGTTGACCACAGAGAAACTTTAAGGTTGCCTGTAACAGGAATTATATTTCCTTCATTGTCCATAGGAATTAGTCTGAATTTAAATCCTTCCTCTGTCTTCTCTAAGCCCTCTGTAAAAATCGTCAAATCAATGCTGCCAATGTTTTGAGATGGTATATCAAAATTAGCACATTCTTTTTCTGTTGGCAAGACAGGTTCTTTTGCAACATCTTCTTGCATACCGGCATCTGGTTTTTCTGTTATTGTAGTTGTTGTTGCTTCTTGCATATCTTCATCAGGCGCCTCTATCTGTGGAGCCTCTTCAGCACAACCATACAACATTAATACTATAATCAAGCCAATAAGGATCTTTTTCATTCTAAATACCTCCTTTTTACTTAATTCTATTTCTTATAATATTTAAATCTTTTCTAAATTGATTAAAATACCAAATTTTCAATACCTTTATAAATAAAGATTATTTCCTTTTTAAACATACAGCGAGGTAGGGCAGTCAGGAGTGCCCGGTGGGCTCATAACCCACAGGTCGATGGTTCAAATCCATCCCTCGCTATTTTTTTATTTTAAGAATTCTATTCGTAATCTTTAGGCCTTTGGCTGTCTGTTCTTAACCTGTGCTGTATCTGCCTTATAGTATTCCTAAAAACTCTATGTAATGTCCTGGCCAAATCCCAGTCACTTTCCTGAGCCTCAAATATCCTTGTTGGAGCTACTGTCTTTACCCTCAAATCATATTTTTTTGATTTGCCGCCTTTAGAATGAGCTTTAACATGGATTGTTAAAGAAGTAATGTTTTTCAGCTCTCTTTGTATCTTCTTGTAATAGTCATTAGCTAATCTATTGAAAGTCTCTTTTTCATCATCCTCAAGCTTGTCTATGCCTATTATCTGTATTGGCTCCATAATGAAACTTAGACCTCGCTGGTTTATATATTTTATGGATTGGACATTATTTTAAAAAACTTTAAAAACAACAACATTTTAATTGCTATCATGAAACTATGTGGTGTTGAAGAAGCAGGAAGGGGCCCGGTAATAGGTCCATTAGCAATGGCTGGAGTGTTAATTAAAGAAAAAGACGAGCCAAAGCTGAAAAAATTGGGCGTAAAGGATTCTAAGCTTCTAACATCTCAACAAAGAGCATCACTTTTCTCTAAAATAGTAAAAGCAGTTGATAAGCATAAGATAATAATTGTTTCTCCTGGTGAAGTAGATAAGGCAGTCAATGGTGAAGATGGAATGAACCTAAACTGGCTTGAAGCAAAGAAATCAGTTGAGATAATTGAGGAGTTAAAACCAGACCTGGCAATACTAGACTGCCCGAGCAATAACATTAAGGCATACAAATCCTATGTAGTAAGCAATCTAAAACATAAAACTCAGATACAGGCAGAGCATAAAGCAGATCTAAACTATCCTGTTGTTTCAGCAGCATCTATTTTGGCAAAAGTCACAAGAGATAAAGAAATAGATAAAATAAAGAAGAAAATTGGAGTTGATTTTGGCTCTGGCTATCCATCTGACCCAAAGACTACTAAATTCCTGGCAGATAATTTTAGTAAATATCCTAAGATATTCAGACATTCCTGGGATTCTTATAGAAAGGTTGTTGGGATGAAAAAACAGAAGAAATTGGGTGAATTCTAAATTTTTAATTAAAATTCCTCAGAATCAAGTAATAAAAACTAACCAATATAAAACAAAATATTTAAATAACCAGTAAAACGGATATCTAATATGACCAAGATTAACAAGATGGTTATGCATGGCTTTAAGTCATTTGCAAAGCATACAGAAGTATTATTCAACGACAACTTTAATTGCGTTCTTGGCCCAAACGGCTCTGGAAAAAGCAATGTTCTGGATGCCCTATGCTTTGTTTTGGGTAAATCATCCTCTAAATCATTAAGGGCAGAAAGGGCATCTAACCTGATATATAATGGTGGCAAGGCAAAAAAAACAGCTAAACAAGGCGAAGTATCAATTTATTTTGACAACTCAAACAAAAAATTTCCAACAGATGACAATGAAGTGAAAATAACAAGGATGGTAAAACAATCAGGCCAATCAATCTATAAAATAAACGATAAAAAAAGAACACGGCAGCAGATTCTAGAGCTTTTATCATTAGCAAAAATAGACCCAAATGGTTACAACATAATCCTTCAGGGCGACATTGTAAAATTTGTTGAATTGCCGCCAATAGAAAGACGCATGCTTATTGAGGAAATCTCTGGAATTTCAATATATGAAGAAAAAAAGCAAAAAGCCCTAAATGAACTGGAAAAAGTTGAAGGAAAGCTAAAAGAAGCCGAAATAATCCTGACAGAAAGAAACACCTATCTTAAGGAACTAAAAAAAGACAGAGATCAAGCATTAAAATTCAAGGAAATGAACGAGAAGGTAAGACAAAACAAAGCATCCTTACTAAAGCTACAAATAGACAGCAAAGAATCAGAATTAAATGAAATCCAGAAAAAAATAGGCAAAACAGCAGAAGAACTGAGTAAACTCAATGGGGTGGTAAGTGAACTGAAGAGTGAAAATGAGGAAAAAAAGAAACAAATAGAAGAAATAACTAGTGAAATAGAAGAAAAAGGAGAGGTTGAGCAAGTAAAGCTAAATAAAGAAATCGAGTCATTAAAAATAGAGTTTACAAAACAAACAACAAGGATAGATACATGCAACCACGAAATAGATAAACTAAAACAAAGAAAACAGGGCCTTAAAAATGACTTAAATGAAATAAACAAGAAAGTTTCTGATTTAACCAATGAAAAATCAGAGCTTGAAAATCAAAAATCTTCCATCTCAAAAGAAAAAGCATCTATACTTGAAAAAACCCAGAAATTCAGGGAAAAAAACAAGATAGAGAATGTTATTGGTATTGAAAAGAATCTTGAACAAATAGACAAAGAACTGGAAAAGCTTCTAAAAGAGTCTCATGGACTAAGAGAAAAGCAGCATAACCTTATAAGGGAAAAAGACAGCCTAACACACCATTTCAATACAGCTGATGAAAAAATAAAAAAAGTACATCAAATAGAAAAAGAATACAAAACCCAGGTTGAGGAATTAAAAAACAAGCGACAAGAATTCAAAAAAACAACACTTGATCTAAATAAACGACTTGATGAAGACTCTTCATTAGCCCAGCAGTTATCCGGTTCCAGGATAAAGCTTCATAATGCAAATGAAGAACTGGCAAAGCTAAGAGCCAGAGACATAAGCATTAAAGAGCATTCTTCTGCCGATATTGCAGTCAAGAAAATCCTTGAGCAAAAAAACAAAAAGAAGGGCATCTATGGCACAGTTTCAGATCTTGGCACAGTAAATACAAAATATTCTCTTGCTTTGGAAGTAGCAGCAGGGCCAAGAATAAAAAGCATTGTTGTAGAGGATGATAAAGTAGCAGCAGAGCTAATAAAATATCTGAAACAGAATAAGCTTGGTATTGCTACTTTTCTTCCATTAAATAAAATAAAATCAAAAAAAACAGACCCAGAAATAAAGAAACTAGCAGATGCAAAAGGCTGCTATGGCCTGGCAATTGACCTGGTAGATTATGATGAAAAATTCAAAAAAGTGTTCAACTATGTTTTCTCAAACACCCTGATTGTGGATAATATTGATGTCTCAAGGCGCCTTGGAATAGGCAGGGCACGCATGGCCACAATAGATGGTGACATAGCAGAGTTCAGCGGAGTTATGCATGGAGGCTATAGAAAAGCAAGAAAAGGCCTTGGATTCAGGGAAAAAGAGATAACAAAGGATATTCTGGAGTATGACGAGATTATATCAAATCTCAAAAAAACAATCTCTACATTAGAAAAAAGAAGAATTGAGAATGAAGATACAATCACCAAATTAAGGGAGGGCAAAGCCCATTTAGAGGGAGAGATAATAAAAACAGAAAAAAGCCTGCATCTTGAGTCAGGAGAAATAGAGATATCAAAACAGCAGAAAAAAGATCTTGAAAAAAATATAGCAGGAAAAGAAGAAGAAATAGATAAACTAACTGAGAATATTTCCGAGCAAAATAAAAAAATAATGAATGGCAAGGAAGAAAAACAAAAGCTAAAAACACAGATTAGCGAACTTAGGGATCCTGCAATCCTTGCAGAATTAACAACATTTGAGGAAAAACTTCAAGAACTTAATGAGAATATAATAAAAATTGAAGAGCAGGTAAAGGGTATAACTACACAAATAGATAATATTCATGGGCCTGAAAAAGAGAAAACCATACAGATCCTAAAGCAGATAGACAAAGAAGAAGAGGATTTTAACAAAGAACTGTCAGAGTTAAACAAAAAAATAAAAGAACACAAGGATATACTGAAAAATAAAGAAACTGCTGCAAAAGAATTCTATTTTAAGTTTAAAGGCCTGTTTACAAAAAGGAGCAAGATAACTGAAGAAATCCAGAAAAACGAGAAACAGATTGATGCTAAGCAGGAAAACAGCAGAGCTATTGAAATCAAAAACAACACTGTTTCATTAAAAAAAGCAGAATTAACCGCAATACTTTCTGGCATGAACCAGGAATTCCAGCAGTATGAGGGAGTTAAGCTTGATTTAACTAAAAACGAACAGCAGCTTAAGAATGAGATAGCAAGATTTGAGAGATTAAAAACAGAGATTGGTTCAGTAAATATGCGAGCTTTGGAAATATATGAAGATATTGAGAAAGAATATGGCGCTCTTCTTGAAAATAAGGACAAGTTAGTAGGTGAAAAAGAGGATGTTCTTACTATGATGAAAGAGATTGAAGGCAAAAAGAAAGAATTGTTCATGAAAACATATGACGTCATTAACCAGAATTTTATGAAAATATTTCAGCAGTTATCAACAAAAGGAACCGCTCATTTAGATCTTGAGAATGATGAAAATCCATTTGAAGGTGGCCTTTTTGTTAAGGTTAAAATAGTCGGAAACAAATTCATGGATATAAGGTCTTTGTCAGGTGGAGAAAAAACATTGACTGCTTTGGCATTCATCTTTTCAATACAGGAGCATGAGCCAGCATCATTCTATATCTTGGATGAGGTTGATGCTGCTTTAGACAAGCACAATTCTGAAAAATTCGCAAAATTAATAAAAAAATATTCTGAGAAAGCCCAGTATATAATAATCAGCCATAATGATGGCATTATTTCAGAAGCAACAAACCTTTATGGCGTTTCAATGGATGAGTATAGCATAAGCAAGGTTGTTAGTTTGAAAGTCTGAATTTAAGAATTCTCTTAGTAAATAAAACATAATAAGCCAAAAAAGCAAGCACTAAAGCAGCCATCAAATCAACCATATAATGCTGTTTTACAAATAATGTTGAGAGTATTATCATTACAAGCCAAAAAATCAGAAAATATCCTAATCTTTTATTGTATCTAAAACAGGCGATTGTAGCTAAAGTGCTTAATGAAACATGCATGCTTGGAAAAAGATTATATGGCTTTGCAATAGCATACAGCGTTGCAACCATCTTTAGAAAGATATTGTCGGCAACAAAGTCTGGTCTTATTGTTTCAACTGGATAAATAAGATAAACAATCGAGCTGATAAATATAATCACAAGGTAAGCTAAAACAGTATTTCTGTAATCAATAATATTCTTTACGAAAAAATATGGAAAAATAGCTAAAACATATGTAGAAAAATAAAATATTATGAAATGTGGTATAAATGGTATCTTATCCTCAAAAGGCAGTGCCAGAATATGGGTTTCTCTTCCTTCAGTATACACATTTATTGAGAAATAGCATAAAATCCAGATTAACACAACTAACACTAACAATACCTCTTTTTCATGTTTTTTGTAGAATGGTAGAAATTTCATTTCAGTGCGAATATTTACTTAAAATGTGGAGCAAGTATTTTTTCATATAATTTCCTTGCATTTTGTTCGAATTTAGGCATTTTTGGGAATCCATTATATTTTTTTGCTTCTTTAATATCTTCAATTAAATTAATTTTATATTGGCTTTTAGAGTAAAACCAGCCTTTCTTTCTACAATATCTTGAGAGATACTCTTGTTCTGGCTGACCCGGTGTTGGAATAAATAACCCTTTCTTTTTCTCTAGCTCAACAATCTCCATCATAGTGGTATATCCTGATCTGCTTATTATAAATTTAGCCCGATTCATCAATAATGACATTTCTCTTCTAGTAGCATAAGATTTTATAAGTGTATTATTATCAAGCTTGCTTTCAAAGTCATCTTCTGGCTTTCCTAATAAGACTATCTTTTTACCAGGAAGAGATGTTACCTGCTTTAAAAGAATCTCTTCAAATTTTGTTCTTTGAGGTTCTGGCCCAGAAATACTTATTAGAAAATCAACATTCTCTTTTATTTTTAATTTCCTGATACTGCCTAATATCCCTGCAAAATAAATTTTTTTCTTTGTTAGTGGTATATTTGATTGGCATAATGAGCCACTTAAACAACCAAATTCAGGATTGTTATCTGGAACAATAACTCTCTCAAAATGTTTATGATAGTAGGAATTAAATAATTGGGTAAAAATATCAGCAAATCTAAGAAATACAGGAACACTAAAACGTACCTGATGCGTTATAAGGAATGAAGGAATATTTTTTGAATAAACACCAAATCGATTATCACTTATGATCAGATCATATTTTTTCTTAGACAACAGGAGGTCTACATTCCTTTTTTCTTTTTTGATTGCATCAAACAAATTAGGAATAGATAAAATCAATTTCATAATATAATGCTTATTAGAAGTAAGGGGAATAGGATAACCTTCAAGATTTATGAATATACAATCTGGAAATTCTTTTTTAAGCAATTCCTTTGCATCATCACTAGTTGCAATTGTTACTTCATGACCATGCTTTAATAGTTCCCTAATTACAGGGATAGTTCTTGTAGCATGCCCTAATCCCCAACTCATCGGACTAACTAAAACATTTCCCATTTTTGATTCAAACTTTTATATCCTTCTGGATGTTTTTTGTGCCAGTTCCATGCAGATTTAATTATTGCCCTTAAATCATATCTTGATTTCCAACCAAGCTCTTTTTTTATTTTCTCCGAACTAGCAATTAATATAGCAGGATCCCCTTTTCTTCTTCCTGATTCAACAACTTTAATTTTTTTTCTGGTTATTTCCTTAGATATTTTTATGATTTCTTTTACCGAATAACCGTTTTCACTTCCTAAATTATAGATTTTGCTTTCTGAATCTAAATTGTTTAATGCTAAAATATGAGCATTAGCTAAGTCAATAACATGAATATAATCCCTAATGCAAGTTCCATCTTTTGTTGGATAATCAGTTCCAAATACTTTAACTCCTGAATTATTTAATGCCGCTTTTAAGATTAATGGGATTAAATGCGTTTCTGGATTATGGTCTTCTCCTAATCTCTCATCAGAACCAGCAGAATTAAAATATCTCAATGCCATAAATTTAACATTATGAATTTTGTCATACAATCTCAAAATATTTTCAAACATTAATTTTGTTTCCCCATATACATTTACTGGCTTTGTTTCACTATCTTCCTTTATTGGAATTCTTTTTGCATTTCCATAAACACCAGCAGAAGAAGAATAAATCATTTTTTTAACGTTGTGTTTGACCATAGCATTTAGTAGATTAATCCCATTTACAACATTATCCGTAAAATATTTTTCTGGTTTGATAATTGACTCAGCAGCTTCAATAGAACCAGCAAAATGCATTACACTATCTATTTTATACTTTTTAAAAACAGAATCAAGCTTATTTTTATCGGAAAGATCACCCTTTATGAATGATGCTTTTTTGTCAATGCTTTCTTTATGGCCTTTACTTAGATTATCATAAACTAACACTTTATACTTTAACTTAATAAGTTTTTTTACTAAATGACTTCCAATATACCCTGCTCCGCCTGTTACGAATATTGTTTCTATTTTCATATTTTTAATTACGAGAGTTCTTTTATTCTATTTACTAATCTTTTAAGATCAGCTTTCAAATTCCCTTTTACATAAATTGGATTTCCAATACGCATACGAGTATCTTTAATTAAACGTTTTTTTGTATACTCTAACCCTATTGGCAATATAGGAATTTTAACTCCTAACTCTTTCTTTGCTTTTATTGCAGTTCTTACAACCCCTCCCCTGAATTCTCCAAATTTTCTATCTCCCCTTTCGCTTCTTAAATCTCCCTCAGGAAAAAAAACAATTGCTTCTTCTTCTTTTAACAAGTAAACAAGATAATCAAATAAATTAACATTTCTTTTTGGATTTCTTTTATCAATTGGTATTGCTCCTAACCATAATATTAACCATTTCTTAAATTTTTGGTCTGCAAGACTTATACCTGGATCGGGAGAAGTTGTATCTGCAACCCAAAACAACCTTCTTTTTATTGCCAAACCAATTATGAATTGATCTGCTAATCCTTCATGGTGCGCAGCAATTAATAAAGGTCCTTTTTTTGGGATTTTTCCTTTTATGCATTTTATCTTTACCCTCATAAATAACAGAATTAACGGAATAAAAAATTTCGCTATTTTCACAAAAATCGGATTATAATAAACCTTTTTTTTGTATGTTATTTGTTTCTTTTTCATTCTTTTCAAAATTCAGATTAACGTTCAAATCTTCAAAATATTCTTTGTTGCTGAAAAAAAATGCGACCTTATCTTTTTAATCATCTTGATCTCTTTTCCAATAACCCTTACTTTATTTTTGATTATGTCTTCCAATACATCATTCTTTGCGCAAGTTACGCACCTTCCCATTTCTGACAATATATGGGTGTCTGTGCCACCCGTAATCGATTTATTCAGCCTCTTATTTAATTGGATTGCCTTCAAATTACACCATCTTCTTTTCTGGCTGTTCAATACCTCGACAGCATCAACCTTCCCAAAAACACTTTCATCATTCTTCAATATCCTCTTATAATTTGTAGGAAAAGGCCAATACGGGTGGGGTATTGATATAACCGCATTAAACCTTCTTCCATACTCAATTAACTTATTTAATGAAACGTCAAGCTTATTCAGTCTCTTTTTTGTTTGATTTTTTTTAACAATCCCTTTATAAAACCCCTCCAAATCAGATAATTTATGAAAATAAAATAACAACTCTTCATATTTTGTTGTCATTATCTCAATGCCTGGAATAACTTTTACATTGAAGCTATTCCTATAAGCCCTCACCGCTCCTTCAATCTTGTTATGGTCTGTGATAGCGACTCCAATTCCAAGCTTATTAGCCCTTTTAAGGATTTTCTTTATTTTCCTGATGCCATCAGAATAATTAGAATGAACATGCATATCAAATAAATCATATTCTTTTCCTAGTTCTCTGTGGTTTGGTTTCTGAAAAATAACTTTATTCATCTTATTAAAAATTAAATGCGTCGGCCGGGACTTTCGTGACCAGTTGTTCGACCAATCGTTTCGAACCCGGATAAATGGCTTGCTTCTTGATAATGGAAGGCCATTGTCATACCATTAGACCACCAACGCATAAGAATTAGAGCCACTATCTAATTTATAAATCTTTTTGTCAGAAACCCAACATATCAAATCTGCTTCTTAATCCTATCCAAGAATTTCTTGAAATCCTTCGTTTTAACATTTGCGCCGCAGGCATACTCATGACCGCCACCATAACCCTCTAAGCCCTCTAATGCTTTCTTTATTATTGGCGGCAATTTTTTATCAGACCTTAAGCTCATTCTCATCTCATCATCCTTTTCTCTAGCAACAACTATTGTTTTGTTTGGAAAATGATATAACAACTCATTTGCCAGGTCGCCAGTAAAA
>CAZOXR010000024.1:0-10357 GCA_964583885.1 uncultured Methanosarcinales archaeon
ATTAACTACCTTATAAGTCACATCCAAAGGAAAAAACTGAATCTTCTCTGCCATGGCTAAGTGGTAGTGCTAAATCCGTTTATAAAGATTATGAAAGAATTAGTTTGCTATGGTCAATTTATGTTGGAAGAACCAACTGAAAATTAAGCAGGTGATTCTGCTTCAATTATAGAAACTATTAAAAATGACCTAATATTTTAAATACCAAGAGGCAAATAAAAAATGTTCTTCCATCATGACAGGCTGATGTATTTTCTGAACGAGATTGAAAAGCTCTTGGCATTGTTTGAAACTAAGCCATTTAAAGATAAAGGTTACCCTGGAAAATACGCCTCTCTAAAAGATGAAGCAGCATATACAGAATTTTTTAGCAAAGTTGTTCCTGGTTTGAAGAGGGAAACAGCAATAATAGACAAGCACATCGCATCAGAAAAAAATCTATTGAAATCAGTTCATAAATCAATCATTTATGAACATATTGCAGTAAAAATGGAAAACTTTTCAGAATTATCGGATGAAGAAAAAGAAATCCATACTGATCTTGGTCTACTTCATCAACTTCACGAAAACCTTTCTCCTTTAGTAAGGGTATTAGCTAATCCTCCTGAAAATAACAGAATGGGATGGATTGAAAACTTACACACTACTCTGACAAAATTGCACCAAACACTTAAAGATATAAGGGAGATATCAATTAAGATTGGAGCAGCTATGAAAGTAATACTTGAAGAACTGGATGAAGCAGCAAATCTACTAAAGAGGGACCGCACAAATTTCAAAAGAAATATGAAAAGCTGGATACATCTTGCAGAATAATTCTATTCTTACCCCAATTCAAAATCCCATTGCTCATTTATATTAATGTCATCTCCTGAAGTTACACTCTAAAATACCAAAAACTTATATATAATTGATTCAAATATTATTATATAATGACTAAGTCAAAAATTCATCTTATTTTAACTGGAGGAACTATTGATTCTTATTATGAGGGAACTAAAGATACTGCGATTCCTAATGAACATTCAGTTATTCCAAAATACATCAAGAGTCTCAAATTATATGAAGAATTTGAATTCACAGAAATTAGTATGAAGGATAGCAGAGATCTAACAAAATCAGATATAAAGAAAATCTGTGAAACTGTTGAAAAAAGCCCTCATAAAAGAATTATTATCACACATGGCACATATGCAGTTCCTGATACTGCAAGATTCCTTGAAGCAAATCTAAAAAATAAAGATAAAGTAATTATTTTAACTGGTTCGATTATCCCATTAGTAGGATTTTCACCCTCAGATGCTCCATTCAATCTAGGCTTTTCAATTGCAAAATCTCAAGAGCTGCCTAATGGCATTTATGTATGTATGAATGGAAAAGTTTTCTCACCAAAAGAAATTGTTAAAACAATTTCAGAAGGACGATTTTCTTCAATATTTAACAAATAGAATACAAAATACCAAAAATTTATTAAATAAGGCTCTTTTTCTGAGAAGATATATCTTTATTTGTGAAAAATGAACCACGATGAAGAATGGCTGAGAAAAAAGTTTGAAAAAGTTAGTGTAGTTAAAAAGTGCCCAAAGTGCGGTTCATTAAGTTTAACTTACAAAGAAGGTAAGCTGCATTGCTCAGAATGCGGTTTTACACAAAATGTAGAGAAGGTGAAATAACCAATAAAAAGAAATCAATAAAAAAGAATCATTAGAAAAAAATCAATAAAAAATAAACAAAGGTCTGTCAGCATTTTTTTCTACGAAAAAAATGCAAAATGGTCCTCGCAATTCTGCGGAGCAGAATTGCATAAAAGATGATTTTATTTTTTAATGATAAATTGTTTTTATTGATAAAAATTTTAAAAATGAGGTGTTTTAAATGACGCAGCATAAAGAGCAAAGAGTTGGTGTTTTTGTAGATGTGCAGAACCTGTATTATTCTGCAAGGAATTTGTATAATGCAAAAGTAAACTTTAGGGAAATTCTAAAAGAAGCAGTAAAGGGAAGACATCTTATAAGAGCCTTGGCATATGTTATCAGGGCAGATATAAAGGAAGAGTCAACTTTTTTTGAAGCTTTAGATAAGATGGGTTATGAAGTAAAGTCAAAAGACCTGCAGACATTTTTTGGAGGCCATAAAAAAGGAGACTGGGATATAGGAATAGCAATGGATGCAATTGAATTAGCTCCAAAATTAGACACAATTATTTTAGTTAGCGGAGACGGTGATTTCATACAATTGCTCCAGCACCTAAAAAGAGCAGTAGGCTGCAGAACAGAAGTTTTGTCTTTTGGAAAATCCAGCTCTTCAAAGCTAAAGGAAGAAGCAGACAGCTTTACTGATCTGGATAAGAATGCCAGCAGGTATCTAATAAAAAGCAAGTATCCCGTAAAAAGCAGAAAAAGATGAACAAGATAGTAAGAAAACAGAAACTAGCTGAGAATACATACTTGATTGAGATAGAGGCTCCTGACATAGCAAAAAAAACACAGCCTGGCCAGTTCGTTGTTCTAAGGGTAAACGAAACAGGCGAGAGAATACCTTTAACAATCGCTGACCATACTAAAAAAACAATAACCCTGATTGTTCTTGTTGTTGGAAAAACAACAGATGAATTAGCCAAACTAAGAAAAAACGATTCTGTACTTGATTTAGCAGGCCCTTTGGGAAATAAAAGCGATATTAAGGAATACGGAGCTGTCTGCCTTGTTGGAGGTGGCCTTGGAATAGCGCCAATATACCCCATAGCTAAGGCATTAAAAAAAGAGAATTGGTTAACTATAATTATTGGGGCAAAAAGCAAGAACCATCTTTTCTGGGAAGACAAATTCAAAAAATTAACCAAAAAGCTGATTGTCTGCACAGATGACGGAAGCAAGGGAAAGCATGGCTTTGTCTCACATGAACTAAAAAAATTAATGGAAGATAAATATTTTAACCTGGTTATAGCAATAGGCCCGCCAATAATGATGAAGACTGTATCAGATTTAACCAAGGATAGGGTAAAAACAAGAGTTTCCTTAAACCCATTAATGGTTGATGGCATTGGCATGTGCGGCGGCTGCAGGGTTGTTATTGATGATCATATAAAATTTGCATGCTCAGACGGCCCTGAATTTGACGCTCATAAGGTTGACTGGAACGAATTAATCAATAGGAATAAGACATATGATAAGGAAGAAGAATCTTGTAAAGAACACCAATGTGAAAAATGAAAAAATCCAGGGCATTAATGCCAGAACAAGAGCCAAATAAAAGAATAAATAACTTTGATGCTGTAAATCTTGGCTATAACAAGGAACAAGCAATAGAAGAAGCAGCCAGATGCACGCAGTGCCTAAAGCCAAAATGCATAGAAGGCTGTCCAGTAGGCATTAATATCCCTAAATTTATTAGATTCATAAAAGATGGAAAATTTGATAAGGCAATAAAGCTAATAAAAAAAACAAACAATCTGCCAGGCATATGCGGCAGGGTTTGTCCGCAGGAAGACCAATGCGAAAAATTATGCATACTTGGCATTAAGTCCCAACCAATTGCTATAGGCCATTTAGAAAGATTTGCAGCAGATAATGAAACTAATGCCGAGTTACCAAAACTCAAAGATAATAATAAGAAGATTGCCGTTATTGGCTCAGGTCCTGCTAGCTTAACTTGTTCTGCTGATTTAGCCTTATTAGGCCATAAAGTTACCCTCTTTGAAGCGCTGCACAAGCCAGGCGGCGTTTTAACCTACGGAATCCCTGAATTCAGGCTTCCAAAAAAAATTGTTGAGAAAGAAATAGACTTCATAAAAAAATTAGGTGTTGAAATAAAGACAAATGCGGTCATAGGCAGGCTTTTTACAATTGATGAGCTGCTGGAAACATTTGATGCTGTATTTATTGGAACTGGCGCTGGCCTGCCTCATTTCTTAAGAATTCCAGGTGAAAATCTTGTTAATGTCTATACTGCAAATGAATTCCTGACAAGAGTCAATCTGATGAAAGCTTATAAATTTCCTGAATACAAGACACCAATCAAAAAAGCATCAAAAACCATTGTTATTGGCGGTGGCAACGTTGCAATAGATGCAGCACGCACTGCAAAACGCTTAGGAGCAGATGTTACACTTGTCTACAGAAGGTCTTTGGAAGAGATGCCTGCAAGAGATGAAGAAATTAAGCATGCGCAGGAAGAAAACATCAAATTTATGTTACTGACAGCACCTTCAAGAATCCTGGGAAAAGAAAATGTTGAATCAATAGAATTAATCCAGATGATGCTGGGTGAAAAAGACGAGTCAGGAAGAAGAAGCCCTATGCCGATAGAGAATTCTGAATTTATTGTTGAATCTGATCAGGTTATTATTGCTATAGGCCAGGGCCCAAACCCTTTGATAACCAAGACAACAAAGCTTGAGCATGACATCAAGGGCTATATAAAAGTGAATGAAAACCTGCAGACATCTAATGAACAAGTATTTGCAGGCGGAGATATTATTGGCAAGGAAGCAACTGTTATAGAAGCAATGGCTCACGGAAAAAAAGCAGCAAAAGCAATTGATAATTTCCTGAAGCAGACAAAGTTGATTGTTGAATAAATCAATAAAAAATTCTCAATAAAATAAATATTGTCATTAATAAATGGTAAAATTTATATATTGATGTTAATTGCTAATTAGAACTGGTGATTATATATGAATGAACCTATAGTTGTATCTGCCGAGCAGTTAGAAGATAGAAGACAAGATTTAAGAGTGTTGGTTTATGGGGCTTTGGCTGCAGGAGGTTATGCGGCTGGTGCAGTTATAGGTGATATGATTGGCGTAGACGGATTTTGTAATATGGCTGAATTTTTAAGTATGCATACTGATTCTAATTTTATAGAAGGTGTAAGACAAGCTTACCAGATGGTTAGACAAATGGATGAGTCCATTATTAATATTGGATCTACTGCAGGAGTTGTTGGGCTTGGTGGGCTAATAACAAGTATTCTTGCTGCAGTACCTACAAATCAGATTGCGCAGGAAAGACTAAGTAGACGTTACGCTGTACAGGAAGCTCAAGTAGAGTGGTATCCTGTATTTCCTGATAGTATGCATTCTTCTGAATAAATAAAATAATGCATATAATGGTAAAGTTACACTTCTTTTATAATTTTTATTAACCAGATAAACCACTAATTTTAAATACCTCTTCTAAACAATTCCTATTATGGCATACGAGAAGCACGACCCTCTGGAAATGGATAAATACAGCCATGGCTTTGACAGGAAGGAAGAGGAAGAAAAACAAAACTACATAGAGCACGAGCACTATAATTCTGATAAAGAGGGTTCTGATGACTATGTAAGTGCAAAGCAGGAAGAAGAGGAAAAAGACGAAGACAAAGAACATTCTATTGAAGATGATGTAGAACAGGAAGAAAAATACAAGAAAGACGAAGAACCTGATGAAGAAAAAATAAAAAAGAAAGCTGCTGAAGAGATCCATAAAGAGATGGGAAAGATAGAAACAACAAAAAAGAAAAAGTCAAAGAGAACAATCGAGGATGCCATTAAAAAAGCAATCAAAGAAGAGAAAGATGTCGTTCATATGGACTAGATTCTTTTCATGATTAATTATTTATAGGGTTATCCTCTCCCTACTTCAGGGGGTCAACTTGAGACTAACAGATAAGATTAGAGATTGGGATGCAACTAAATATCTCTCTAAACTTAGAGATAAACACTTAACAGGCAGCCCTCACTCATTTGCAGAGGGCAGAATAAGTATAGCGTTGCTTTCTACTCTCATGGCACTTTGCTCGTATCCTAATGCAGCTCCAGAACCAGACACTGGTGTGGTCAGTCAAATGGAGGAAGTACTGCTTTCTCCTACAAATATTGTAGAAAATCCCGATAGTACATCTGAAGGAATACCTTCTGCATTTGAGAGTGCATGTGCAGGAAGATATGAAGAAGCACTTGGCAGCCTGGATTTAGTATTGAATCAAGACCCAACCAAGATCCAGTCACGCTTGCTCCAAGCAGACATTCTTCATACATTGAGACACCCCGATGCTGCAAGAAGAGCCTATTCACAGGCTCTGGAATTAGATACTCAAAATGAGAGAGCAAGGAGGGGCGCAGGTATGGCTAAACAAGTAATTGGATTTATGGGAGCAGTCTCCGCTATAATGATGGACCTGACTAGGAACCAGGTGTACCCAAACAATGCAGAGTGGTGGCAGTTCAGGGGACGTAACCTCTTCTCTTATGACTCTGGAACATTCTATCTGGATACATATAATAAATGCACACAACTAATAAGGATATACGAAATAGGTTCTGAAAAAGATAGCTCAATTTTTAGCCACAAAGGTTACTCAAGACTTTATTACCTAAGGGGCTGTGCAATTATGAGAGAAAGGCCTGCCGATGCCATAGAAGATTTTACAACAGCTATACTCTTGCATGGTGAGTTTGCAGATTATTATAATGCCCGGGCAGATGCCAGAGGATTAATTGGCGATGCTGTAGGAGTAATGGGGGATAGGATACAATTCCTCAAATTAATAAAACATCCCGATTACAATAAGGAGAGAAAAAGAATTGACGAAATCTTATACGGACAAAGAACACATATTAGATAAACAGAAAAATATAAATTGTGCTGAATATCTCTTTTAAGCTAATGCCAAAAAAACTGTTAAACTGGGTTCTGATATTTCTCTTGATAGTGAACATCCCATTTATCCTCTACATATCTAACTTTAAGTTTTTGTTAAATGATGAAAGCTATTACATTGATAAGTTCCAAAAATATGATGTTTACAAAACCCTAAAGGGTTATGATATTGAACAGATTAATCGTGATGTTATCGATTATTTTGATAACAACGATGAGTTAGTATCTGACTTCTTCAATGAGAAAGAAAGCTCGCATCTATTGGATGTTAAGAAATTAATCAATGATATTTTTTATCTATTCAAATTATTGCTTCTGAATTTTATAGTGCTATTAATCATCCTATACTTCCTTAACAAAAACAAATTCATGAAATATATTGGTTTTAGCTTTGCTGCTGGAGGAATATTAACATTTCTCCATGCTTTCTTTTTCTGGCTGGCTATAAAGCTTAATTTTGACCGCACATTCACCATATTCCATGAGGTTTTTTTTGAAGGCAACTGGATGTTTAATCCTATGACAAACAAGATAGTTATCTTGTACCCACAGGGCTTTTTCTTTGACTTTGCTTTTGATATTGTGATAAGGACATTGATTTTGGCTTTTGTTTTGATTTTAGTTGGAATGATGTTGTTTTTGAGAGCAAGAAAGAACAATCAATAAAAAAGAACCAATAAAGAAAAATAAAAAAACAAATCAATAAAAAACAAATCATCAATAATGAAAACAACAATAATAAACTTAATAAAAACAATAAACTATTTAAATAAACAAACTTTCAAATAAATAAAATGAGAACTCCTTTAATAGCAGCAAACTGGAAGATGAATAAATCTATTGGCGAGGCTATTTCTTACATTAAAAAACTAAAGCAGCTGACAAAAGATGTCAAAGGCAAAGAAATAGTAATATGCCCCCCATTCACTGCATTATCAGCAGTCAGCGCTGAGCTTACAGCATCTGAAATAAAATTAGGAGCGCAAAATCTTTACTCTGAAGAGAAAGGAGCTTTTACTGGCGAGATTTCACCATCAATGCTTAAAGAGATTAACTGCAAGTATGTTATTCTAGGCCACTCTGAAAGAAGAAAATACTTTAATGAAACAGATGAAATTGTGAATAAAAAAATAAAGATTGCCTTAAAGAACAAATTAACTCCAATATTATGCATAGGAGAAACAGAAGAAGAACGCAAGGCAAATAAAACTAATAGTATCATTGAGAAACAATTCAAAGATTCTTTAAAAGATATAAAAAGCGATAATTTAGTTATAGCTTACGAGCCAATCTGGGCAATTGGAACTGGAAATAATGCAACTCCGCAACAAGCAGAAGAAGTGCATGCTCTTATAAGGCAGTTGATTAACCAGCAGTTTGGCTCTAAATCAGAAAACAAAGTCAGAGTTATTTATGGCGGCTCTGTAAAGCCAGATAACATTAAAGAGCTGATGTCACAAGACAATATAGACGGCGCTTTAGTTGGCGGAGCTTCCTTAGACGCAAAAGAATTCTTTAAGATTATTACAATATAGAAAGAGAGCTAAAAAGGACTTCTTACTCAGGTAAACTCAAATATGCTTCTCTTCCGTCTGATACAAGATTCACATTCATTTGAACTAATCCATCTTGACGTGATAAATCACCAAATTCATCCCATATATGTGGTCCATAAGTTAAAATAGAGCAATTTGGTTTTAACAATGAATTTCTAGATGAATGATTACGAAGTTCATACCCTAAACCATCAGCCACATATGGAAATATGTGTAATCTTCGTCTCCTAAACATTATTTCAGAAAAAGCTTTCGCAACATAATGTTCACTTGCTTGTATTGATGCATCCTCAACAATAAGTTTGGGATGTTCTCTGAAATCATAAGGATAACTAATTGTCAATAATAAATCTTCGCCTTCAGCAGAAGGTGTTGCACCTCGAACCTTATAAAAACGTATTGAATTAAATCCTTTTGGTTTTGCTTTAAAATTAATTTTTTGACTATCTGTTCCACGATGTACTTGAACTGCAAAATGGTCAAAGGTACTAGATTGAAGATTTCGAACTGTTTGTGTTTCTACAATATAACAATGATTTGGATCCATATTATCTCTAATTTGTTCATACATCATAATCAAACCTGTAGCTTCTTCTAATTCCATCGGACCAAATAATGGTCGATCAGCCATAGGTTTAATTCTTGAATCTTCAACTACATCATAAGATGTTTTAGGATCTAAAGTAATAATATGGTATCTGCCTTCGATAGCCGAATCTGCACAAACAACTCTATTTGTTCCTTTTATTCTTTCCCAAGCTGAATGAGAAAAATCTTTCATAAACTCATCATAATCTAAACCTAATAATTCACAATGTAATTCAATCTGTCTTATTGTTTCTTTAATATATTGATAAGATTGTGACATTATTGCACTAGTGATATCATCTGCTTTTATTAGAGATAGTAGCTCTCTATCAAGAGTTCCATTTGGAAATAAATCTGAACTTCCTTCATAATCTTGAGGATGTTCACTTCGAAGCATAATTCTTTCTCCTTCCATATCTCCTACTGCTTCATCTAGTGAACTGTAAATATGCGGAACTCTAACTCCTTGTGACGCTAAAAAAGTCATTATTTCTCTCTTAGGCTGCAAAATCCTTTTTCCAACAAAGTTATCACTCATAAGTTAAGGAAACATAGTTGTATTTAAAAAACTATTGGTTATATTCAAATTACAACATAAAAATTCTTTAAGATTATTGAATCATAAACATCAGATAAATTTATAAAATAAACCAGATTCACTTTAATCATGAGCCAAGAACAAGCAAGGGATCTAAATGAGATCTTAGGAGCTGAAGCAACTGTCAGAGGAGTAGTTGAATTTGTTCAAAATGAATTGAACATGGCAGAAAGAGTTCCTGCTATGTTTAAGGCAGGGCAAGAGGTTTTAGAAAAAGAGGATCCAACCTTTGAAGATGCGCTTCAGTATCTCCTATCTGTGTATACTTCTATAACTAATGACATTCAACCACTTTATATGTTTGCTGATATTGATACTGATTTAGTACCCTCTGCTCCAAGAGAACCAGAAAAATATATTGCACAACTCTTGGACGATTATCTGCTGCCTTTAATAGAACGGGCAAGAAGACATGTTGCTTAAATAAAGAGAGAAAACAAGCCAATCCTAAGATTATTTCACACTAAGCCAGATTTTCTGCAGGTTGTAGTAGCCAAACAAACCAGTACCTGACCAAGTTCCAGCCGTATTACAATCATCTGATGTCTCAGTGCTGCCACAGACCTTAGTAGCTGTTGAATACGGATCTTCACCAGAACAATCAGGCTGTGTTGCAGGCATATAACAAACAGCAGCATTAAAGATATAAACGCCTGTATCAGCAGCTCTTGGCGGATTTATCGCTATTGTATAAGCTCCCTGTTCATTCATCTCTATCTTATGTTCACTTTTATCATAAGCTAGCCATCCATCCCCACTAGTACGTGAACCATCAGGATCACATGGGGAAGAGGTACATATATCATCATCATTCTTATCATAAGCTGCATCAAATTCAACTATAATCTTAAAATTATCATCTTTACCTGTAGCAAACTTACTGAGCCCAAACATATTCAAAACACCAATCCCGAACGTAGCTGTCTTGCCGTGAATAACTGTTTTCTGGAAAAAAGGCATTGCAACCT
>CAZOXR010000025.1:0-10186 GCA_964583885.1 uncultured Methanosarcinales archaeon
CCTGAGTTTCAGAAAGAGCTGAAGCAGAGAATGAGCAATAATGTTGGAAGATTAAAGGATGATAAACTGCTTGAGAAAGACGGCGCAATATCAGAGAAAGGCATTAAGCTTGCTTCTTTGATACTTTATACTGAAGAGCTTGATAATATAATACCAAAAGGCATTCTTGGAGAGAAGATACACAAGAAGAGCTTTATCTATGGTGATAAAGGTGATGTTAAGGCTTACAATAAAAGTGACAGATATAGGGATATTGCAATAAAGAAATCAGTTAAATTAGCTCTTAGGAGAAATCATAAGAAATTATCTGCAGATGATCTGAAAACATTTGAAAGGCAGAGTAAAGGACAGATATGCATTATCTATGGTATTGATGCTTCTGGAAGCATGAAAGGTAAAAAAATTGAAGTTTGCAAAAAAGCCGGAATTGCTTTGGCTTACAAAGCAATAGATGAAAAAGATAAGGTTGGTGTTATTGTTTTTGGTTCTGATATAAAGAAAAAAGTAGAGCCAACAGATGACTTTCATAGGTTGTTGATGGAGATAACGCGTATTAAAGCAAGCAAAGAGACGGATATTGCGAAAACAATCAGTAAATCAGTTGAATTGTTTCCTTCTAAGGATATTACAAAGCATTTGATATTATTGACAGATGCAATGCCAACTGTTGGTGAAAAGCCAGAAGAGGATACTTTAGAAGCTGTTTCTTTAGCTCGTAGCAATGGAATAACTATTTCTCTTATTGGTATTAAATTAGATGAAAAAGGGAAGAAGTTTGCTGAGAAGATGGTTAAGCTTGGTGAAGGAAGATTGTATATTGTTAAGGATTTGAAAGAAGTGGATAGGATTGTTCTTGAGGATTATTATAGTGTTTTATAGTTTAGTTTTTGACTTTAATCTAACAACAATAATGGCAGGCAAATACGGGTTTTCGTGGAAAGCCATAAAACGCTTTGCATTTTAATAAACCCGAAAACCCTACTCGCAAAGGAAAATTCCACACTTGCGTATGGAATTTTCCTCTGCACTCGATTTGCCGCCATTGTTGTTGGGTTTATTCTAGACTACTGTAATGTGGTAACTATACGAAAGATTTTTAAATGGTTTTGGAGTTCTTAATACAAAATGTTAGAAGCAGATGTTGTAGAAGCAGAACAAAGCACTAATCTACCTGATTCTGTCAGAAGAATTCTTGTAGTCGAGAATAGACAGAGTTGGAGGGACATTCACTCTGAAGTGTTTGGCAGCATTGATGGTGTTGTGGTTGAAACCGCAGGTTCTTATCAGGGGGCAGAAAGGTTGCTAGCTGAAGGGACGTACGACCTTGTACTTACTGATCTACATATGTATGAAGGCGGCAAAGATGAAGAGAGCTATCACGGTGATAAGGTTGTTGCACATGTTATTGAAAATTATCCTGATACTCAGGTTGGGATTGTAAGTGGTAGCATCTCAAAAAAAGCGAGAACAAGATTACTTAATGAAGAGTATGGTGTCTTTTTTATTACAAAAGATGATGTTAGAAAAAGACCTGACTTTGCCAGAAGCAAAGTGAGTGCATTTCTTGAGCATGAACCCCATTATTATTCAGCAGCGGATAAAGCAAAGATTGATGAGCTAGTAAAGGATTGTCTAGATTTAGATAATATTGGGGCAATATATTCTGCTATTGATGGATTACAGGCTGATTTGCATGTAATTGTTAAGAATATAAAAACAGCAGATATGCCGGAGGATAAAAGAGCAGAGATATTGAAATTAGTTGCAGGAGATGCAGATGCTGTTTTATCTCATTCTATTGATGGAGATGCAATTTATGATGATGGCCCTAGAAGAGCAGCAAGCAAGTTTCATGAATATAAAGGAGAGTTCCAGTTAGCAGTGGATAAAGTTGGGGAGATGAGTGGGGAATATACTCATCTAACAGGACTTCATAGGCATATGTCTGATACTCTTACAGGAATGATTAGCACTTTAGAATCTGCTACTGGAACAGAAAAGCTTACTGTTAAACAGATATGGGAAAGGGAAGTCACAAGGATGAAAGAGTTGTATCCTGATGTGGATTTTAGTATATCTGAGGGCCAATCAGAAGACTCAGAACACCCAAAAAAATTTTCAGTGCCTCAGCAGCTTAGAGAGACATTTAGAATACTCCTGTCAAATGCTGCTCAGGCATATGATGGTTATGAAGGTGCAAAGTTAGTAGAAATGGAAGTTCAAGATTGGGGAGACAATGAACTAGCTCTTAGTTTTTACAATGGAGGAAGCCCTCTTCCTGAATCACTTAGAAAGACTTTGAGCAAAGAGGATGTTGAAACAACAAAAGGATATGGAAGTGGTTTTGGTTTAAAAAGAGCAGTTGAGATTGGCGAAGAATTTGGTTATCATCTTAAATTAGGTTATGGCGAACAAACAGAAGCTTCAATTGTACTTGGTCCAGATTCTTATGAGATGGTCCCTCTTGTAGATACTCAAGAGCAAAGAAGCAGACTTCTTGTCATAGATCATGCTAGACGTTACGACTATTTGCAATCTGCAGAGGATGATATTGGCTTTCCTGTTGATTATTTTGTGCGTGAAAAAGAATTTGCGGAAATAGCTGATGATCCTGCACAGGCTAATGCTTATGCTGGTTTGATACTACACCCTTCTTCTGAATTTATTGAGATTGCAGAGAGGATGCAAAAAAACAACACTTCCCTTAGAATTTTTGTTGTAAGTGGTGTTGATCCCTTTATAGAGGAAGCAGAAACTAGGCTGGAACATTGTGGCACTTCAAAAGGCATGCCTCCTGAATCTGCGTTGTATGTTGTGTTTAAGGGCGCTGGCAGATAATTTCTTTTAACCAACTTTAAATATAAGTTATTAAATTAACATTAATATGAAACTCTTAACATTCGTAGATGTGCATGGCTCAGTCAGTGCAATTAAGAAAATAGCTGCTAAAGCAAAGAAAGAGAAGCCCGACTTGCTGATATGTGCAGGGGATGTAACTATTTTTGAGCAGGGCCTTGATTATTTGTTAAGCAGGGTAAATAAGATTGGAATTCCTACTTTAATAGTTCCTGGAAATCATGAAACAGAAAGCGAGCTAAAAAAAGCTTGTTCTTTGTTTAAGAATATTGTTTATATGCATAATAAGAGTTTTGTGAAAGATAATTATTTATTTATTGGTTATGGTGGTGGGGGGTTTGCAATGACTGACAAGAAGTTTGAGAAGTCAATGAAGAAGTTCAGTAATGAAATAAAAAAAGCAAGGAAGTTTGTTTTAATCACCCATCAACCGCCATATAAAACAAAATTAGACAAAATAATGGAAGAGTACTGCGGGAATAAGACCTTTAGTAAGTTTATCAAAGAGAAAAAACCAGATTTAGTTATAACAGGCCATCTGCATGAGAATGCTGGCAAAGAAGATAAGATTTCTAAGACAAGGATGGTTAATCCTGGTCCGTTTGGGAAGATAATAAATATCTAAGAACGATGCATCATGTAAATCCCTTTAATAACATTAGGATCATCTGGTCCTGTACTTTCCTTGACTAACTCAAAGGGGAGTTTTGTTTCAACTGCTAATACAGGCACTCCCTGGCCTTCTACCTTTGCATTAAGCATAATACCTGCTATTGTATCCTTTACAATTCCAAGAATCTGGCCATAAAAGCCAAGAACCTGTTCTTCTGAAAATAATTGCTCGTCAAATTCTTTTATTATAAGGGCTTTAGGCATTCTACCAATTTCTGCAAACCTTCCGCTAGGAACACCATCATATTGCCATGATCTCCTTCTCTCTAGCTGTTCTCTAGTAAGTGCAGTTGTTGAGTAAAGTCCCTCACAAAAGGGAGAGGGTAAAAATACATAGTCAGCAACTGCTTCTAATGACTTTCTAACATCCTCTTCAGAACCCCCTTTCCAGTCTTCTGGCCAAAAGACCTGCACCTCAACTCTGTACATAGGTTGTAAAGGGTCTTTTGAAGGATCCATCCTTATATCTCCTTCATAAAAGGTCCATTGTCCAGAGAAAGTAGGAAAACCAGTGGGTACTACTTCTGTCAAACCGCTTGTTAGTGGAAGATCGGTCTTCTGTGCCAATTCTTCTAATTTAGATTGAACAATCCCAGGACTAAGTTCTAAAGGAGGATCATAATTCAATCTTGCACCATATGTAATGCCTTCATCATTTCTGCTAAATGCTCTGTATTTTGTAGATGAGTTGGGATCTAGAATTTCAATACTGTCTTCTGATTCTGTTTGGAGTCTAGCTAATTCTATCCTTTCTTCATCTACGCTCTGAAACAGACGTACCCAACCAACTAATGCATTTATCTTCATATCATCTGGGAATAATGAGAAGTTATTTAAATCTTTTTATTGTTACTACTTAAAAATTTATAACCCTATCCTCAGTGTCTTTCTTTGCCAATAAAACAACCCTTGATTCTTTTTTCTCGTCAATTATTTTGTAGCCAGAATATTTTGATAATTGCTTTGCAAAATCTTTTATTTCATTATGTCTTGGCATGTTTTCTATCTTGAGTCTTTGCCTGCTGTGGCCTATCCACATATAAGCTTTGGCTTCAACAAACAATGGCCTTGTTCTTTTTATTAATTCAGCGTACTTTTCTGGCTTGATCATATTTACATCTTTAGCTAATGTGAGCCTTATTACTGATCTTTTGAATTTTTTTAATAAAGCTAATGACTCATTTATTTTTTTCCAGTTTCCTTTCTCTAAAGGAGAACACACCTTGATGTAGCTTTCTTCATCTGGCGCTGGTAATGTGAGATAGAGCTGTGTTGGCTGCTGTTTAATCAATTTTTTAAGCATATTTGGATTAGTTCCATTTGTCACTAAAAAACTAGTTATCTTCCTTTTTTTCAGTTCTTTTATTAGTTTTGGAAGTTTAGGATAAAGTGTTGGCTCACCACTTAGGCTAATAGCAAAGTGTAATGGTTTTAAGGATTCCCTGAACTTTTGGAAATCTTTGCCTTTATTGCCTCCAAAGCCCTGCAGAAATTCAATATGTTCTTTTATACATTCATCAACTATGTCTTTAGGATCATCAACTTTGCCTTTCCATTTTGATTCTGTGAAAGTAATATCACGCCAGCACCAGCAGCACCTGTTGGAACAAACATGCAAGGCAGGAGTCATCTGGACGCATCTATGGCTGTTAATGCCGTAAAATGTATTCTTATAACAGACATCCTCTGCTTTTATTGCTTTTTTTGTCCATAAGCATACTTTAATGCTGCTATGGTTACCAACCAGTCTGTATCCTTGCTTTTCCAGGTCTTTTATCTTTTCTTTAGATAACATAAAATAAAGAAAAACACAAAACTATATAAATATTCACTGGTTTTTTATTTTAATGGAATTAAAAGCTGTTTTAAAGAAACTTAAAGAAAGTTCCGAATTCAAGGAATGGTTCAAGAATAACAATCATACATACTTCTCTTATGCTTTTACTATGATTGAGAATAATGAACAAGCAGACTGGCAGATAGGCTATTATGATAAAAAAAAGAATAAAGTAATAACATTTATTGTTCAGGAAAGAGAGATTACTATTAAACCTGAAGAGGATATTTTTAAGAAACCGGACATGGAAGTAAAGGAGATAGATATGGATAAGGTAAAACTAAAATTGGATGATGTCCTGGATAAAGCAGATAAATTGCATAAAGAAAAATATTCAAAAGAATTAATATTGAAAAAGATTGTTATCCTGCAGAATCTTGAAGATTTTGGAAATATATGGAATCTAACCTTTGTTACTCAGAGTTTTAGCACGTTAAATATAAAAATAAAAACTGACGATGGAAAAATAACTGAGCATAAACTTGCTCCTTTGTTTGGATTTGAATCTGAAAAATAAGTTTAAAATTCTATTGATTATCAATTATATATTCTGGAATTCTGTTGTTTAAGAAATATATTTTTCATCCTATAATTATTTATATATGAGTTGTGTCTTTAAAATTACTGTCGTCTTAAAGTTTTTTTATAATGATTAATGTTAAAATACAAAAAATAAAAGATAATGCAATAATTCCACACTATGCGCATGATGGAGATGCTGGTTTGGATTTATACTCAACTGAAGATTATTTATTAAAGCCAGGAGAGAGGGTTTTGGTTTCAACTGGAATCAAGATTGCGGTTCCAAAAGGCTATGAAGCGCAGGTAAGGCCAAAATCAGGCCTTGCGTTGAAGCATGGCTTAAGTGTTGTTAACACACCTGGAACAATTGATGCTGGTTATCGGGGAGAAGTAGGTGTTATTGTTATTAATCTGGGGAAAGAGGACGTGAAGATAGAAAAAGAGAAGAAAGTTGCGCAGATGGTTTTTAATAAAGTGGAAGAAGCAACTTTCAGCGAAGAAGAGCTTGACGATACAAAAAGAGGCATAGGTGGTTTTGGAAGCACTGGTTAACATTTATTTTTTTAAATTCCAACACCCCTAATGTAGGAATTTGCTAGGGCCCTTTTGGGCTTTAGCTTATTTTAAAAAAGAGGCAATTAAATTGAATAATAATAACGGCATTAGCTACAAAACAATCCTGAAGAACAAGACACTAGAGCAGTTTTGCGGGAAGATTTTTGGTAAGGATAAGAAAGAAATTGAAAAGGAAAAGGATAAATAAGATTCTTAATATGGATAATCCTTATATGTTTCAGGTTCTTGATGTTAATAAAGATGATGAACTTAATGATATTCAGCTTAAAATAGCTGGTTAGTATGTCAGAATTTTCTTATTGGCCTTTTGAACACGTTCAAAACATATTTATTTTTGACACTTTAAACTAATTCATCAATCTCTTTCTTTATTGCTTCAAAAACCTCTTCTTTGCTTTTGGAAGCATCAATAATCTTTATATTATACTTGAGTTTTTCAGGTAATTTTAGAAAGTTAACTCTTAACTCTTACATGAATTCTAATTTTTCGAATTTTTCCTTGCCATTACCTCTTTTTGTTATTCTTTGAAGTGCTATTTCTGGAGATAAGTCTAATATGAATGTAATGTCTGGTGTTCTAAAAGGCATATTATCTATGATGATCTTTTCCATCTCAATGCCCTGTGTATGCTGGAAAGCTATTGTTGAATAATAGTACCTATCACAAATTATAATATGATTTTCCTGCTTTAGAAAAGGCTCAATTTCATTTTTTATATGTTGCTCGCGATCTTTGACAAAAAGTTTTAAGCAAAGCTCTGCTTTTTCTTTTGGATCAGTATCTTTTTTCAGGATTTCTTTTATTTCTTTGCCATACCTGCCATCTGTTGGCTCTTTTGTGACAAGAACTTTGTATTTTTTTGATAAGTAATCGTTTAATCTTCTAATCATCTCTCCTTTTCCAGAGCCATCAAGGCCGTCAAAGACAATAAATAAACTTTTCATTAAAAGAAAGCAATAGGTAATTGTTTTTAAGGTTTACGGGTTTTTAATAATAAATTATTGATAATCAATAAATCCTTATTAAACCTATATTTTCTAAAACAAAAATCTTTAAATATGAGCTTATCTCAGGTAAAATTGCTCGTCTATATTTTGTGGTTGGTATAATTATATACCACAACATATAGTATGTTGTGAGTACAAAAAACAAAAGCTTTATATATAAGCCGGTATACAGCTAATTGTGGTTGACGACAAGTCAGCTACTATATGTAGTATATATATATAATTTATATAAAAAAATGAGATGCCCATACTGCTATTATGATGAAACAAAAGTAACTGACACAAGAGAGTCAGGAGACATAACCAGAAGAAGAAGAGAGTGCCTTAAGTGCAATAAAAGATTTACAACCTACGAGCATGTTGAGGCGGTTGTTCTTAGGATAGTAAAGAAGGATGGCAATATTGAGATTTTTGACAGAAGCAAGATACTGAAAGGGTTTCTGAAGGCATGCGAAAAAAGGCCTGTGAAGATGGAAAAGATTCAGAGAACTGTTGATGAGATTGAAGCTGAATTAAGAAAAGAGGACACCATAGAGATTCCGAGCAAGAAAATCGGAGAATTAGTCATGAGCAAGCTTAAGAAACTAGACAAGGTGGCTTATATAAGGTTTGCATCGGTTTACAGGGAATTTAAGGATCTAAAATCATTTGAAAAAGAGATAAAGAAGGTTATTACAATCTGATTAACCAACAAACAGTAAAAAAGGAGAGTGATTGAAAAATGGAAGAGGACTATAATAAACCAAAAATATTAAGGGTAAGAAAAAGAGACGGAAGGATAGTTGAGTTTGTTCCTGAGAAGATAACAAATGCTATCTTTAAGGCAGCACAAGCTGTTGGAGGACATGATAAGAGGATTTCTGAAGATTTGACAAATAAGATAATCACAATTCTTGAGTATAAATTTGGACCAAAAGAGACGCCTACTGTTGAAGAGGTCCAGGATATTGTCGAAAAGGTGCTGATGAAGAATGGACACTCACAAACTGCTAAGGCCTATATACTATACAGGCAGCAGCATACTAAGATTCGTGAAACAAAAGATATGTTTGTTCATGTAAATAATACTATAAGTGAGTACCTTGACAGATCTGACTGGCGTGTAAGAGAGAATAGTAATGAAGATTATAGTTTTTCTGGACTGATGCTTCATACAGCAGGAAAGATAATCGCTAATTATGCTTTGAATGAGATATACACTCCTGAGATAAAGGATGCCCATAAAAAAGGATATTTCCATATACATGACCTAAGCCATGGGTTTATTGGATATTGCGCAGGCTGGTCACTTAAAAAATTACTCAAGATGGGCTTTGGCAATGTTCCAAATAAAGTAGATGCAAAGCCAGCAAAGCACATGGGTGTTGTTGTGCATCAGATGGTGAATTTTATCGGATGCCTGCAGATGGAGTTTGCAGGCGCTCAGGCATTCAGCTCTGTTGATACATTACTAGCACCATTTGTAAAGATTGACAGCTTAGACTATAAGCAGGTCAAGCAGTGCATGCAAGAGCTGGTTTACAGCTTAAATGTCCCTTCAAGATGGGGAAGCCAGTATCCATTCAGCAATTTAACTTTTGACTGGGTTGTTCCTGAAGACATGAAGGACGAAAAAGCAATTGTTGGAGGAGTTCCTCATGAATTTACATACGGAGAATGCCAGAAAGAGATGGACATAATAAACAAGGCTTTCCTCGAGGTTATGAGGGAGGGAGATGCTAACGGAAGAATCTTTACATTCCCAATACCTACATATAATATAACAAAGGATTTTGACTGGGAGTCTGATAATGCAAATGTATTGTTCAAAGTGACTGCAAAATACGGTACTCCATATTTCCAGAACTATATTGGCTCTAACTTAGACCCAAAATCAATAAGGGCAATGTGCTGCAGGCTTAATTTAGACCAGATGGAGCTTACCAACAGGCCAGGGAGTATGTGGGGTCCAGGAGACAATACTGGCAGTCTAGGTGTCGTCACATTAAACCTTAACAGGCTGGCTTATGAAGCAAGATCAAAAGAAGAATTCTTCTCCAAGATTCAACACTACATGTTTTTGTCTAAACAAAGCCTTGAGATTAAAAGAGAGATTGTTGAGAAAAACCTGAAGAATGGATTAATGCCTTATACAAAGGTTTATCTTGGAACATTCAACAACCACTTCTCTACAATTGGCTTATGCGGAATGAATGAAGCCTGCCTTAATCTTTTAGGCAAGGACCTGAGTTCTGAGGAAGGAAGGGAATTAGCAGTAGATACATTGAATTTCATGAGAGATAGACTTAAAGAATTCCAGGAAGATACTGGAAGCCTGTATAATCTAGAAGCAACCCCTGCAGAATCAGCAGCATACAGGCTTGCAAAAAGCGATAAGGAGTTATACCCTGACATAAAGACAGCTGGAGAAAAAGAGCCCTACCTTACAAATTCATCTCAGCTTCCTGTTGGAAAAACAGATGATGTCATAGAGGCGCTGGAGCACCAGAATACAATACAACCCCTGTACACCGGTGGAACTATCTTCCATACATTCCTTGGAGAAGCGCTTAGCTCTGGAAATGCAGCAAAGGAGTTAGTTAAGAAGATTGCACAAAATACAAGGCTTCCATATTTTTCTATTACACCCACTTTTAGTATATGCAAGAAGCACGGCTACATAAAAGGAGAAAATCCAGAATGCCCTGAATGCGGTGAGGAGACAGAAGTCTACTC
>CAZOXR010000026.1:0-10103 GCA_964583885.1 uncultured Methanosarcinales archaeon
ATTTGTGGGATGCCTCAAATTTTGAACTTCGCATAAGCCCGATGTTATACGCAATATTACTCGACGAGACAACGATGTATGAACTATAATCTGTTAACATGTTTGAGAGTGACATTCTATTTTATCAAAAATTAAAGTAACACTATATTATTCTAGGTTCCATATCTTCATTCCATTGAGAAATATTAATTAGGTTATATCCTACTGCACCTTTTATATCTAAGAATATGAATTCTTGTGGAATGAGCTGTTTGATTCTTACTTCTACAGGCCCCACCCCATAAAGTTTCTTAAATGGTTCTTTTATATCTGCACATAAGTAAGAAATTGTAGCTTTCCTTGCGTTCGTATTTTGCATTAACTCATTAAAACGCATAAACTTACAGATATATTCTGAAAAAAATTTACTATAATCTCCAATATAATCTGGCAAATCCAAATATTTAATAAACTCAGAGTTAACTTTTATTTGTAATACTACAACTTTATTTTTCTTTCTCAGAATTCTTCCAAATCTCCATATTACCTTACACATCCTATTTTCTTCCTCATTAAGTTGACTTAGTACTTCAACAACCTGAGGATGGCTCCTGATATTTTCTTCATTAAAAAGTTCATACAAGAATGCAGGTAGATTAACCGCAGCAGCTGCAGTTCTAATATTTGATTGCCAAGATAAACAGGTTCCTTTTTGGGCCATATCTGTATCTATATCTAATTGTCCTTGAGCCCATGTTAAGCCATATTTAGCAAAAATCTGAGATATTGTTTTTATACCCCTTGCAACACCTTTTGGGAGTTTGGATGGATGAAGACCATGTTCCCTGATATAGGGCAAAAATAAGATACTTGTCCCATGATATAACCAATCAGATTTATCTTTAATATTTCTGTCCCATTCAGTCTTGATATGATCCATAATTTCTTCCATTAGAATCTCGATATAAATGTCCTTTGAGAGTATTTCTTCGGAGTCAGTTGTAAACCTCTTTATTTCTGTTAGATTATTTGCTGATAAGAACTCCTTTGATTCTAATATACTTTCTAAATGTTCTTTAAGTTCAAGAAGAATATGTTCTATCATTTTTATATCATGTCTAAGTGATTGATGCAATTTTCTATCAACTTTTTTTATCAATCTTTCAATATCCTCTTCAAGTGCAAGAATTTCCAAAAAAGAATTGATATTGGAGACTATTTCATTAGATAAGTTAGTTACTTCTTCTATTCTTGTTTTCCAGGGTTGGCGGGGATAACAACACAATTCGCGATCCAACCCTAATAATTTTTGCCTGATACTCTCATTATATCTAATTAAAATATCTAAGCCATGTTCAATATCTCTAATATCCATTATAAATTAATAAATGAACCTGATATTTATATTCTTTGTTATGGTCGCCCTGCTTGGTCGTTATACAATGATGGTACTTTGCACTTTAACGAATGTCACTCTATTTATTGTTTATGCTTTATGTTTTACAAACTTCTTTTATTTGTCTCGTCTGCGTCATACTGTCGCTCCGTTTCACTCCGCGATTTTTTCTTGCAGAAAAAACGTATAACAGCGATTAAGAGACTCCGCCTTGCAGGCTCCGTCCAAATTGAATTTTTGTGGGTTGCCTCAAAAATTCAACTTCTCTTAATCGCAATGTTAAATACAATAAATTTGGAGTCCTAAAAAATGGAAAGCAGTTTTGGTATTATATAACATCTCATCTAGTTACATAATTATCTGAAGTTGCCATTACAGCCATGCCACCACCTACACTCGCATTTAATCCTACTGCCCCAACAACTTTACCTGCTTCGAATGCTGTAGTAATCTGTTCTTGAGGCGGGGAATTCAAAGAATAATCTCCTAAAAATCCTCCTAGACTGAAAATATGATATAATGCATTTACCCCACCATGTACAAATCCATCGAGAAAAGTTAAATGTCTTACATATTCTGCTGTTTGTACTGCTGCATCAGTAACTTCTGGCAATATCATTGCAGCAAGTGTTCCTGCAATCATTGCCCCACTTGTTTTATCATCCAAAAAACTCATTATATCACCATATTAATAATCAAAACAGTGTAGTTTATAAATCTTTCGTTTTGTAGTCACTTGTGGGTTGCTAATAAAAATATATTTTAACACCAAAACCCCTTTATTTTGTATCTTAATATGTCACTTCGTTCTGTGAAAGACGGACTCCAAATTTACTTCTTCGTCGCTTCGCTCCTCGACCACATTGCATTCTCGGCTCATTTTTTATTTTCAATAAAAATTCGCCTCGGGGTATTTAACACGCATTAAACGGCTCGGAACTTGCAGTTCCTCGACCCATATTTCACCTATTATTCCAGCTCTCAAGTTAGTGGGTTGCCTCAAACTTGGAGGGAATAAACACTGCCTAGCCTCCACTGGTTGTGATTAATCTCAACAGCAGGGCACGCCTAGAAACATCGTTTAATGCGGATGTTAGTTTCAATAAAAAATCGGCTAAAAATAGAATGGGAGCAAAAATTATATTTCCTTAGATACGGGTTTTCTTTTTAATTTTAATATGTCCCTCAATACATTTACTCGTTCTACATCAGTTACACCATATGCCCTCATTGTTTCAGCGTCAGCCCTTCTTCTTATCTCTTCTGGGAGCAATGTTCTGTCTCTATCTGATTCAGTATGTCCGCCACAACTCATGGCTTCTTCGTCAACATACTTACAAAAAGAACATATATAATCTGCACCTTCAACCCAAACAATAGGAACATCCCCCCATTCAACTAAATGGTCTGACAATTCTTGTAATTGAGAGTTATTTTCACCAAAATAATCTTCAGGCATCTGAAATCCAACTTGTTGGTTCATAACAGAGATTGCACTTAGATATCTAATGAAATCAATATGATGATATCTTAAATGTAATACGTCTGGTTTTGACATATTTTTATAGGAATTTGAGAATCCTTTTAAATTTTTGCTCCTTACTTCTGTTAATTTATTGGGCTTCGCCCCTTATACGCCGATTTTTTACTTTTCGGACGAAATTTTGCCCCACTACGTAGGGCAAAAGAAACTAACAGCGATTAACCGGTTCACTCCTCACTCGCCAAGCTCGTTCGTCGCTCTCCCAAATTTTCTACCTACTACAGCTCCCTAACCTGCTTCGAGCCTCAGCCATATGGGAGTCTCGATGTCGCACCCTAAGAAAACTATCGGTTAATCGCGATGTTAAACAAAATCGAGAAAAAAAGCTAAAAACGTAATGGGGGCAAAAACATATAGATAGATTTATATTGCCTTTTAGATTCCCTATAAAAAATGCAAAAGGTTAATGATATCAGAGATGTAAGAGATTATGGCATGAAGGAAGCTTATCAGTTAACTACAGATGGTAGCTCTCTTCTTATAGTTTACCAAGCTAAACATGTTGGTTACCCCTTCGTAAATGGGATAGTACAGAATGCTGAGGGTTATGTTGATAGCAAAGTATTTGGATTAACAACAGAGATTAGGCCAGGAATTCATAAGGTTGCTGAAGATACAGAGCCAACTGATAAGGGAATATTTGAAAATACTCAAATGTATAGATTCTATCCTGGTTCATCAATAACCCGCCACGAACTCATGGAGAGGAATGGGGCAGATCCTGCTGCTGTAGCCTTGGTAAAAGACGCTCCCTGGGGAGGAATTCATGCAGATATCGGAGTTGGTTCTTACAATGGAGCAGAATATGATTTAAGAAGAGCAACAACCAGAGCTGCTTTCTCTTTACTTGTTACTGGAAAAGAGATGCCATCTGACCTTGTCGATAGGATTGATAGTGTTCTTAGAGCATTGCCAGAATCAAGAACCATAGATTTTGCCAGAGCTCAAATACCTGAAAGACCTCTCAGTCAGATTTCTGAACTTCGGGCAGCCTGATTTCGTTTGGTAGCATAGATTTTATGATATAATTTTAATAATATGTTTTTGCCCTTTACTTCTTTAACTAAAATGCTCTCCGAGCCTGATACGCTTTTTTTCTCGACTCTACGGTTTAATCTCCTTCGGAGTTAAACCTTGCCACTTTGCACTCTCGCTTCGCTCGGGTCGTTTAACACGAATGTTAATCTCAATACTACTCAGAATTTTTGAAAAAAAGAAAAACGTTAAATACTAAGACAATTATGATGTTTCCAAGGAGGATGATATTTATGGCAAAGAAAGAGGCATGCAAATACCCGCACAGAAACCTATGGTGCGCGTCAATAATGTCGGCTGCAATAATTGTTCTTGTATGGGTTTCAAGCGAAACATGGTCAAAGGTTATAATAACAATATTGGCTGCAATGATATTCATGCGCAGTATGATGGTTAATATGTGTAAATAAGGAGGATGATAATAATGCCAGCTAAGAAAAAAGAAACAAAGAAAAAAGAGGTCTGTAAGCATAACTTTGCAAATTCATGTTCAGGAGGGTGCGGCTATTTTTTAGGTTTTATTGGAGCTGCAGTATACTATATCTCAACAGCTACTGGTTTTTGGAATGGGGTTTTGGGAGTCTTGAAAGCATTAGTATGGCCAGCTTTTTTAGTGTATGAGGTTTTGAAATTCTTAGGAACGTAAAAACATAGTAAATTAAGGAGGCAGCTAAGATGGATAAAAAAGAAGATAAAAGCACATGGGCTACAGGCGGAGGTTTACTTTTAGGTCTTGGTGTTGGATTTTTTTTCCTACCGGAATCTGCTCTGGCATTTGTTGGATCTCTACTTGGAGGATTAGGCATAGGCCTTATAGTAACTTCTATAATTTCAAGAGAGCGAAAATAAAACTCTGAGATTTTGGAATGTTGCACTTATATATGAATTCTGGTGTTATACGCAATATTACTCGAGAAAAAGTTTTTTATTTTAGACAATGGTTGGACTAATTATCCTGTTGGTAACTTCTTTGTAATTCTACTTTGGTTTCCTCAGTTGGAACATAATTGACGCCAGGTATTGTTAAGGCATAGACTTTATTGTCCTCAGGATCCATATAATGGACACATAAAGCGGAATTATCTCCAATTCCTGTATCTGCAGCACAACTAAGATGATGACATCTTATGTCTGCTGAACGCAATATTCGCATTGCTTCATTAATATCAGTTGTTACTATTGTTTCCATATCTCTAACCACTTCCCTATGCCCATCTCTATTCCTTTCTCCAAATTCACCCATAGGCACTTCAAATTCAACTTCAGTTAATCCAGTAAATTCTCCAAAAAAGATATTTCTATGATCTTTAATTAGATCCCATAATTCCGCTAATTCTTGATGTTGGTATTTCATATTAAATCAGCAAAATCGCACAATTTATAAACCTTTCGATTTTGTCACTACTAAAAAAGAATGAATATTTAAGTAGATATTTTCCTCACAATTTAATCTCAGGACTCTTCTCATCCAGAATATAAGAACTAACCTTTCCTTTGCAGAACATCTCAACCAGTTCTTTTGCTTCTTTCAGAACTGGTATTAATTTCTGCGTTGTTATTGGCGGCAATGCATCAATGAATATGACAGCATTCTTTGTGTTCTTTCCAACTAAACTATGCTGGCTCTGCCTCCAGTTCCATCTTCTGAAAAGAACCTTTGAACTGTCTGAATAAATAACCTCTTTTTCTTCTGGATTTTCTTCTTTGCTTTTTTCTGCTTTGAATTTTTCTTTGCCAGTTGCAAGGCCTAAGAACAAATCACCATCTATTTTGTCTAAATCAGTGCAACTAACAGGCATGAAATGCTTTAGCGCAAGATAATTGCAGCATTCAACCAGTTTATTGGATTTAGGAACTTCTTTTCCCCCCAGAACAAGGGTTATGAGATTTTCAAATGATGTTTTATAATGAATTGGCGCAGAGCCAAACTCTTCATAAGCAGCGCGCCATGCAGATATTAGTTTAGCCTTAGCTTTTTTTTGCTTAATCAATTCTATCCTTATAAGATCCTCTGGCGTGAATTCCAGCTGTATTAGCTTTCCTACTTCCTCAATAAGATGGTGTATTTTCTTGTCGCTTCCTTTGTTGCCTATATCTTTTGCTACTATAACACCTATCTTTAGCCCATCATATTTCTTGAAGAGTTCATTAAAGACTTTGAATATCATTATTTGATTTCAGGATTATCTAGTTTATTAAGTTTTTGATTTTGAATAGGTTTAATTTTTTGATGACCATTTAAAGAAATAAACATAAATGTCTAGTATTAGACAAATTCTAGATTATTCCCAAGTAGTAAACATAAAAAGTTATATAAATGACACTTCATTCTTAAGACGGTATGTCCCAACAAATACTTTATGAAAGCACAAACAGAGGCCTTACTTTAGACCAATTATTGGGTATTAAGGATATTGACCCGGATATAGAGGGCCCTTTTACTGATAGGATTAGTTTTAAAGATGCTATTGTCATGGGGCAGGCTCCTGACACTGGTTTGTTTGTTCCTGAAAGATTTCCTCAAATAACCTTAGATGAAATAGAATGGTTAAGACGAAAGCCCTTTGTATATTCTGCTTATCTTGTTTTCAGGAAATTCCTGACAAAAGGAGAAATATCTAATGATGATTTAGGTGCGCTTGTGAAAGAAGCGTATGATTTTGAATATCCTTTGGTCCATATGGATGGGGGCTTGTGGAACAGACAATGGTTATTGATGCATACAGAAAGCCCTACTGGTGATTTCAAGAATACAGGAGCAAGGGCTAATGCAAGATTCTTGTCTTACATGAGAGATTCGGATCAAAAGTTCATAAGAATAACATCTACTTCAGGAGATACAGGTGGAGCAGTAGGATTAGCAGATTATAATGTTCCAGGACTTGTTTCAATTATTCTTTATCCAAAAGGCCATATCAGTTCTGTTCAGGAAGACATAATAAGAAAAATAGGCGGCAATGTCGTTGCTGTAGCAGTAGATGGCGCTACATTCACGCCAATTCAGGATGAAATGGCAAAGCCTGCTCTAGCTGACCCTGCTTTAAGAGAACAGTTATCTGGGTTGGGTTTTGGCTTGACTTCTGGAAATTCAATTAATTGGGGAAGGATAATGCCCCAGATAGTTCATTATGTTTACAGTTACGCTCAATTAGCTGATCCAATTGGTGAGCCGGTTATATTTTCTACGCCTCTTGGAAACATGGGGCATGGTTTAGCTGGTGAGATGGCCAGGATGATGGGGCTTCCGATATTTTCAGTATGGCCAACAAATGAAAATGACCCTTTTCCAAGGTATATGGAATCAGGAGTGTATAGGCCATTAACACATGAAGAAGAGAAGCCTGAATGCCATTCAAATTCAATGATTGTGAGAAACCCAAGCAACCTGGGAAGATTATTTTATTTTTATGATGGTCTTGTTGATAAAGACGGGAATGTGCATAGATATCCTCCTCTTGATGGGATTAGAGAGCATATCTTTTCTACAAGGGTTTCTATGGAAGAAGAAGACCAAACAATAAAAGAAGTCTATGAGGGGCATGGCATCATAATAGATCCACATGGTGCATGTGGTGTCAGTGGTTTGTTGAAGTATGTTGCAGAGAATACTGCGGTCTCTCCAGATACATTATGCATCGCTCAAATTACAGCTAATCCTTACAAATATAGAGAGCATATCAATGGCCTTATTGGAGTAGAACCTGAAAAGCCAAAAGCATATAGGTGGTTTGATGGAAGGGAATTGACAGGAACAACCATGCCTTTTGGTTATGAAGGATTTAGAGAATTTGTTCTTCAGGTAGCAAGAGAGCATAAGTAATCAAACATTATTCTTTTTTCTGTATGCCACTAATTCTTTTATAGTCAAAATCTCAAACTTATGTTTTTGCGCAAATTCCATCAAATCTTCTAATTTTGCCATTGAGCCATCTTCATTCATTAGCTCTGCAATAACTGCAGCAGGGTATAATCCAGCTAAATTCATCAAATCAACTGCAGCTTCTGTGTGGCCAGCTCTGTCTAAAACACCATTTTCTTTAGCTCGCAATGGAAAGATATGGCCTGGCTTGGTAAAATCTTCTGGCCTTGTTTCAGGATTAATCATCTTTTTTATTGTTTCAATCCTGTCCAAAACACTAACTCCAGTTGTTGTTTCTTTTTTTGCATCAACAGAAATAGTAAAAGGAGTATGGAATTTATCATCGCTATTTTCAACCATTAAAGGAATTTTAAGTTCATCAAGCCTTTTTCCTTCAACAGGAACACACATAATGCCCCTGGCTAATGTTAATATGGTGTTAATCTTTGAAGGGGTTATCTTTTCTGCAGCTATAACCAAATCACCTTCATTCTCCCTGTCTTCATCATCAACCATTATGACAAAGCGGCCTCTCTGGACTTCTTTTATTGCTTCTTCAACTGTTGCTAATTTCATTAGAAAAAGAGAATTTTAGAGGGTATTTAAAGGTACCCTTCAATTAAGATGTCTCGTCCAACCTTTTTAGAAATCAGATGTTTAAGCTTTACAGACCTGTCAACATTAGTTATTCCCAAATCACCTATTGCTCCTAAGCCCCTGCCAATCAAGCCAGGAGCTATAAAAAACAATATCTTGTCAACAACCTTTGACCTTATTGCTTCTGCATTCAGCTCAGCTCCGCCTTCAATCATAATGCTTGTTATTTCTAATTTACCTAATTGTTTCATCAACTCCTGCAGGTTTACCTTTCCTTTTTTAATGCCAATGACAATTACATTCGCCCCTTTTTGCTGAAGTTTCTTTATCTTTGCCTTGTTTGCTTTTTTTGTTGTTGCTATAATCAGTTTATTTGGCTCTTTTTTAATCACTTTAGCATTCAAAGGAATCTTAAGCTTGCTGTCAACTACTATCTTTATGGGGGTTCTTCCTGTAACTAATCTTGGAGTTAGCTGAGGATTATCTTTTAATATAGTATTAGAGCCAACCATTATTGCATCAATCTCTGTTCTTAGCTGATGCACAAGCTTTCTTGCTTCTCTTCCCGTTATATATTTTGAATGGCCTGTTGTTGTTGCTATCTTGCCGTCTAAACTCATTGCTGCTTTAACAATAAGAAATGGCCTTTTTGTCTTGATGTATTTGAGATAAGATTCATTTAGTTTTTTGCATTCCCTGTCCAATATACCTATCTTTGTTTTTATTCCCCTGAACTTAAGCTCCTGAAAGCCCTCTACTTTTGGGTTTGGGTCTTTTGTTCCAATGATTACTTCCCTTATTCCTGCTTCTACTATTCTTTCGGTGCATGGCGGTGTTTTGCCCCAGTGCGAGCAAGGCTCTAAAGTGACGTATAAAGTGGCATTCTGAGCTTTTTTTCCTGCATCCTTTAAAGCTATGATCTCAGCATGCTCTTCTCCTGCTTTTTTATGATAGCCTTTTCCGACAATAGCGTTTCTTTTAACTATTAAGCAGCCAACTACCGGATTAGGACTAGTCTTGCCTTTGCCTTTTTCTGCTAATTTTAATGCTAATTCTATGTATTTTTTGTGAGATCTCATATTGCCCCCATGAACAGCTAAATATAGCTCGTATATAAATTTAAGGGTTTATATTCACGATTTAATAAAACTATGTTTAGATGAAAGAGTGGTGATTAATTATAACCTGCGAACTGTAGGAAGGAATATTTCTTCTCTGTGCTCATGGAGTTCAGAAAAAAATCTTGTAAATAGGTTAGTCACTAAATCAGGCGCTTCTTCACAGGTTGTCCTATTCACTTCTATTTGGAAAGCAGATATTCCAGTCATTCCCATATCTCCAGTACTTGCAGCACCATATCTATTTGTTATGTAACCTCCGCGATAACGGTAAGCTGGGTTAGAGGGATCCTCAGTTGCTGAGTATCCAATCATTTGGTCAATCATATCTGACCTTAAACCTCCTTCTGAAAATATATTTTTGAAGATTGGGATAATGTCATCTTCAATAATAGAACTACTGCAATTTTCTCCAAGTGCATCTCCAATAGTAATTTCATACGGCGAGTTTCTTGTTGTGTGTATATCCACAAGAACTAGTGGAATCCTGCCTGACTCAAAAAATTCTAGAATAATATCTTCTATTTTTTTGTGAAATGGTCTACCAGCAGGCGAATATCCTCCAACCGCTGCTTT
>CAZOXR010000027.1:0-10053 GCA_964583885.1 uncultured Methanosarcinales archaeon
GGAATAGGAAACCAGAGAGTATTAAAGAAAAAGAGAAAGAAGAAATATCTATAGATTTTACCTATAATACAAATGCAATAGAGAATTCAACAATAACCCTAGAAGAAACAAGAGGCATAATCCATTATAAAGTAAGCCCTAACAAACCTTTGAGGGATGTCAAGGAAACAGAAGCACATTCAAAAGTTTTTTTGGAAATGTTGGAGAAAGAAGAGAAGATTTCTGATGATTTGATTTTAAGATGGCATAAAGAAATTTTTGGAGAAACAAAAGCAGATATTGCAGGTAAGTATAGAGAGTATTTAGTAAGAGTTGGAAGCTATATTGCGCCTGATTGGCAAGATGTAAAAAAACTTATGAAGAAACTGATTAGATTTATTCGTGATAATTTAGGAAAAATGAATCCAGTTGAGTTATCAGCAAGAGCACATTATAGGTTTGAAGGAATTCACCCATTTGGGGATGGAAATGGAAGAATAGGAAGGCTGTTAATGAATCATATTCTTTGGCATAAAGGCTATCCTGTGTTAGTAATTGAATATAAGAAAAGAAAGTCATACTATAAAGCGCTTGAGAAAGGTGAAGAGAAGTTTGTAAGTTATTATGTAAGAAGGTATTTAGCAATGCATTATAAGAAGTGAAATTAGGTGACTACATTTTTAGTGGTTTTTATTTTTGGGACTACATTTGGGTTTTTTGTAGTCACCTAGTTTTTTGTACTCTTAGTAATCCGCCAACATTGGCGGCAAACTGAGTGCAGAGGAGATGCCAGTTTACGCAGTCCTGGCATCTCCTTTGCGAATAGGGCAAACACGCAAGTGTTTGACCGTGTTTGCCTGCCAGTGTTGTTGGCGGCATTAAATACTACACCTAAATACTTGCAAAATAGCAACCTTTATATACTACTGGTTATTTACTTTTTTCTAGCAAAAGGGGGAATTATTGTTAAGTTAATAGACGAGAAAGTCGTTGTTTAAATGTATTGGAGATGATGCGAAAATGACTAATGGGAATGTACAACCTATATTTATTCTGCCTGAGGGCACTCAAAGGACTACTGGGAAGAATGCTCAGAGCACAAATATTCAAGCTGCTAAGTTAGTAGCTGAAACTGTTAGAACTACACTTGGGCCAAAAGGAATGGATAAGATGCTTGTTGATAGTTTAGGAGATGTTACTGTTACAAATGATGGAGTTACAATACTAGATGAAATGAATATAGAACATCCATCTGCAAAAATGATTGTTGAGGTTGCGAAGACTCAAGAAGATGAAGTAGGAGATGGCACTACAACTGCTGTTGTTTTTGCTGGAGAATTGCTTAAGAATGCAGAGGATCTTCTTGAGAGAAATATTCATCCAACTGTGATATCAAAAGGATATAGATTAGCTGAGAAAAAGTCTCAAGTTATCTTGAATGATATGGCAACTGATGTTAGTGAGAAAGATGATAATGTGCTAAAAAAGATTGCAATAACTGCTATGACTGGCAAAGGAGCTGAGAGTGCAAAAGAAAACCTTTCTGAAGTAACTGTAAAAGCTGTAAAGCAAGTAATGGAAATTGAAGAAGATGTAATTTCTATTGATTCAGGAGATATAAAGATTGAAAAAAAAGTTGGTGGAAGTGTAGATGATACAGAATTGATTAAAGGTGTTGTACTAGACAAGGAAAGAGTTAATGCAGGAATGCCAAAAACAGTTGCAAATGCAAAGATTGTTTTAGTTGATTCTGCTTTAGAAATAAAGAATACAGAAACAGATGCAAAGATCCAAATAAATGACCCAACGCAATTACAGGGATTTATTGAAGTAGAAGAAAAAATGCTAAAAGACATGGTAGATAAAGTTGTTGCAAGTGGATGTAATGTTGTTTTTTGCCAAAAAGGAATAGATGACATGGCACAGCATTTTTTAGCTAAAAAAGGAATCTATGCTGCAAGAAGGATAAAAAAATCAGATATGGAATCACTAGCAAGAGCAACAGGAGCAAAAATCATAAGCGCTTTAGATGATTTATCTAAAGATGATATAGGGAATGCAGGAACAGTAGAAGAAGTTAAAGTAGGAGATGAAGAAATGACTTATGTAAAGGAATGCAAAAACCCAAAATCAGTTACAATCCTGGTAAGAGGCGGAACAGAGCATGTTGTTGATGAGATAAAGAGAGCAATGGAAGATGCAGTAGGAGATGTTGGAGCAGCGCTAAAGACAGGCAAAGTAGTTGGTGGTGCAGGAGCTCCTGAAATAGAACTGGCAAAAGGACTTAGAAAATATGCTGAATCATTGTCAGGCAGAGAGCAACTTGCAGTACAGGCTTTTGCAGAATCTGTTGAAATAATTCCAAGAACATTAGCAGAGAATGCTGGAATTGACCCAATTGACATTCTGACTGAATTAAAATCAGCTCATGATAAAAAGCAGAAGTGGGCTGGCATTGATGTCTTTACAGGCAAGGTAGTTGAATCATGGAAAAAAGGAGTTATTGAGCCTTTGAAGATCAAGACACAGGCAGTTAGTTCAGCATCTGAAGTTGCAATAATGATTCTAAGGATTGATGATGTTATTGCAGGCGCCAGCAAAGAAGGCGGTGCAGGAATGCCTCCAGGCGGAATGCCACCAGGAATGGGTGGAATGGGCGGAATGCCTGAGATGTAGTTTTTTTATTTTCTAATTTTTTCCCTAATCTTCTCAATCTCTTTTTTAGTAATTTTAAGGGTAAGATTCTTTATTGTAATAACAAATTCCACTATCTTATCATAATCAACAGGCACATCCTTATTCTTGAGATAATACTGGTTATCAATCCTAAGCTGTTTATCCTTATTTAATATATTACTATGCCCTTTAGGAATAATCCCCATCTCTTCCAACAGCTGGCATAATGCTATGGTGCAATCATGTATTTCACATTTTATGCCAATCTTCATAAGCAAAGAATAAATCGCAAAATATTCGCAGTAGTATTTTGTAGTGGCCAGCCATACTTTTGACTTCCCTTCAATGCTCTTTAGTATGTCAAGAGTTTCCTCAGCTGTTTGGATATACTCCTGAGATAGGTTATCATTTGGCTCAATAAGCTTTATCCCTCTTTTTTGCTTCTTGCACCATTCTATTGAGACCATAACATCCACCTCACAAAATCTTCGCTTCCTTTGATTAAAAGATGCTTTTTTATTATTTCTATCTTTAATGATTTAGTAACTTTTGCCAGATTATTGATTTGAATAATGTGCAGCTCCTTATTAAGTTTTCTTGCAAAATTCTTAAGATCTATGTTGCCCTCTTTGCCAATTACAAGGATATCTATATCTTTCGCCTTGTTGAAGGATTCTGCAGCAGAACCAAAAATAAGCACTTTACCATCTTTGAGATTTTTGTTAATGTAATATACAATCTCTCCCAGAACAAGCCATTTCTCGCATTTCTTTATCAGCTTATTCTTCTCAGATATGACTAAATAATCAATTATATTTGGATTCTGAAGATTTAGAGAGTATAATGTCTGCCTTCCACGATGTTCTTTTTTTAAAACAGCTTTTTTTTCTAAAGTGTTTAGCCATTGCCTCACAGTTGGATGGGGCTCGTTTATCTCTCTTGATATATTAGCAAGATGCAGCTTTTCAAAAGGCTTAACTAAGAAAGGCTCAAGTACATGATATATTGTTAGTTTTTTAACCATATTGTTATAAAAGTAACAATTAGTATATAAACCTTTTGGTTTTTGCTGAAGAATGCCTGAGATGTAGTTTTTTATTTCTTTTTCTTAAAAACACAAACTTTATAAACAAAAACATTAATAAACAAATTATCAATAGTCATTATACTAAAAAAAGAGGATGATATTATGGCAGAAGAGGGTGGTTATGAAATAATGCCATATAAGGAGATTGTGGCATTAAAGAAGCAGATAGATGAGCTAAAGAGGAGAACAGGAGATACTGATTCTAAACAATTATTGATGTCAATGTCTAATCTAACTAAAAGCATGAATAATATGCTGCAATTATTCAAGACAGCAGCAGAAGAGATGAAGCTGGAGCAGAAAGAAGAGGAAGCTATTTCAAGAAAAGTAGAGCCATTACTGGGTACTGTAAGTGAATTAAAAGAGCAAAACAAGATAATAGCAGAAGGAATGGTTGCTATTGCTGATATGGTTAAGGAGATGAAAGCAGGAAAACCACATAAGCCAAGCTTTGAGTCACATTCATTAGGACCAGAACCACATAAAGAACATATTATGCCTCCACCAATAGAGCCAGTTAGGTTTGTACCATCAAAGAAACCAAAAGGGCCAGGACCACTTCCACCATTAGGTGGAATGCCTCCACCGGGAGGACCACATGGACCAGAATCGTTTCCACCATTAGGGGGGCCAGAACATATGCCTCCACCAGGACCGATTCCACCTCCACCAAGAGGACCATTAGGACATCATCCAGGACCACATGAACCATTACCACCATTAGGCGGAATGCCACCAGGACATCATGAGCCACTTCCACCTTTAGGCGGGCCAGGACCAATGCCCCCATTAGGAGGACCAGGACCGATTCCACCTCCACCAGGAGGACCTATGCCTCCAGGAGCAGGACCACTTCCACCACTTGATGAGCCATTCCCACCATTAGGAAAGCCAAAGAAGAAAGGCTTTTTAGGATTATTCAAGAAGAAAAAATAAAGATGGAATCTTCTTCTATAAATGCAGAAGGAATGAAGATGTTTGTAAAGCATCTTTGCTTACTAAGCAAGAAACATGATCAGAGAGAAAAATCAAGAGATGATTTAGACAGGCAGCTTAGCAGGGTAAAGCAAATAACATTAACCAAAACACCAAGAAAATGGGTTATTGAAAGAGAATTAAGGGAATTACAAAGAAAGATTTCTTTGGCTTTAGATAATGAAAGAAAGCTTGTTGGAATGAGAGAAGCAGACAGCAGTTTAGTAAGGCAGCTAAAGAATGAGATATTTAAGCTTGAGTATGGCCTTAAGATTTCTGATGAAGTTAAGAAAGAAGATGTAGAGAAAAATAGAGAGATTATTTCTGATCTAGGCAATTCTATAGCTGATTTAAGGGAAAAAATCAATAGTTTAGGCGCAAGAGAAGAAAGGATAAAGAAGTTAGAGAAGAAAGTTAAAAGAAAGAAAACTTATTCTTAATTATAACCGGGGTAAAGTTTGATATACCACTATTGACCAAACACAAGTTGACGATACCTAGGTAACTCAGTATCATCTAAGAATTGAGCATAATCCTCATTAAACTGAGCGACTTGTTGTTCAAGTAATAATTCTACTGGTTTATCAGCTTGTGCAATTTCCATGTGTTCTGTATCAACAAACACAGGGATTAAACCACTAGCACTAGCTTCAATTAAAACTATATCACGAGGAGCAAAATCCATTAAAAAAATCCTACGTTTACCTCCTCTAAATTCTGCAAGTGCTTTACCCATTTCCTCAAAAAGAAAATCTTTTTCTACTTGGCTTAAATCACCTATCCTTTGGATTAATGTTGGTCCTTGTATATAATCACTAACGAAATATCCTTCTCTTGGTGGTCTAACCATTGTATCTACTGCTCTTCCATCAAAAAACACCGCCACAGGATTAATAGTATAGGGTAAACCGCCATATAATAAAACTGCATTTACGAATCTATTTGGTGGCATATTTTCTGTCTCATCAGACCTCATTCTTTTTACAAAATATGCAGATTCTCCTATCTCTACTGGACCATCAGCATTAGGATTAGTTCTTAATAATTGGAGGTGTCCTTCTAAATCTCTTCCTCTTCTTACTAAACCAAAGAATTCACCATTGTCAACACTATTGTAATCTCTTTCAACAATTGCAGAGTATGCGTGTGTTAGTAATGTCATAACTCTAAGAAATCTCCCTCCTTATTTAAACATTTCTCTTTTAACTACTAAAAAGTAATAATTAGAAATCCTTTGCCATTACTGTATTCCTTCCATTCAGTTTAGCCCTTTTAGAAGCTTCTTTTATGGCTTCAATAACTTTCTTGCTTAATGCTTCTGCTGCTTCTGCAGCAACATTTAATTTCTTGCCTTCATACTCTGCAAAATCTTTAATCCTTGACTTGACTATAATATCAATTGCCATTTGAACACCTCTGTTTTTAGTTTTTATTTGATTATTTATATGTTTTATTATTTTAAATCATTGATTTATGTTTTCATTTATGCGCAAACCAAAACACTAATTTATTCTGCTTTTTCTCATCTAACCTGCAAAAGCCAAATCTTTCTAATTGCACTATACTATTAACCTTCAAATTCTTTAACAAAGCTTCTCCTTTGCCGATTATTTTCTTCTTGTCAGGCATCAAAACTTCAACATTAACTAATTCTTTATCTTTTGGCAGCCAGTGCATTATCTTGTTGCCCTGCTCTTTGAATGTGTTGTAGCCTAAAGAATCAAAACTGAACTTCTTGCCTTTTTTCCTGAAATTCAAACAATCCATCAATCGATATAATTTATGGTCTTTTAATTCCTTGTAATCATTTCGTGTAATAAGGAATCTCTCCGAAATCTTAAATATCCTTCCGCCTTTTTCATTGTCAGGATGCAGATCTAATTCAACTGTTTGTTTTGGTGTTTTTTCAATCTTTATCTCAACTGGGTTCCAGATAAAGAAATACCTATATGAGCTGGAATCAATAACATCCCTGTTAAAAGCATTCACAGCTTTAAAGAACTCTTCTCCTGAAACCAGTTTATCTGCCTGCGAAACACCAACATCAAGAGCATATTTGATAAAAGCTTCTGGTTGATATCCGCGTCTTTTCAAAGCTTCTAAAAAAGGCAATCTTATATCATCCCAACCAGAATAAGTTCCTTTTTCAATCAATTCTCTTGTTTTTGTTGCGCTTATTCTTAAATCCTTAAAATTAATCCTTCCAATGTAAAGGTGATTTGGCATCTTCCAGCCCATATAGTCAAAAATAAACTTCTGCCTTTTCTCATTATCCATATGCTCTTTGGCTCTTATTGTATGCGTAACACCCATCAGATGATCATCAACTGCAACAGCAAAGTTTAGTAATGGCCAAACCCTGAATTTTTGTTTCTGCTTATGGTGCTTTGATTCTTTTATTCTTAATGCAGGCCAATCACGCATTGCAGGATTCTTGTCCTGTAAATTAGTCTTGATCCTAACAACTGCTTCACCTTCTTTATAGCCAGAAAACATCTTTTTCCATCTTTTCAGATTCTCTTTATTATTCCTGCAGGGGCAAGGTATCTGTTTTAGCATTGCTTCTCTGAAATCTTCTGATTTACATGTGCAGACATAAGCATTGCCTTTTTTTATCAATTCTTCAGCATGTTTATAGTATATCTTCAGCCTGTCTGATTGGTGGAAAACTTCCTTAACATTATCCTTAGTAACCCAGTTAGCGTCTTTTTCTATTAATTCGTAGGATTTCTCGTATATATTCTCTGGATTAGTGTCAGCTATCCTTAGGATTAATTTTCCTTTATACTTTCTGCAATACTCTGAGTTAAGGCTTAGTGTGTATGCGTGGCCTATATGCAATGGGCCAGACGGAGACGGCTCAAACCTCATTACTACTTTTTTAGCATCTTCTAATTCAGGCAAGGTTTTCTTTTTCTCTTGTTTTTTCTGCTCTAAAAGTTCTGGAGCTAAATTTTCCAGTTTCTCTTTTTGCTCTTCTGCTTTCATTGAATTAACTTCTTTTACAATCTTCTGGATTTCCTTGCTTATCTTGGCTATGTCTTTTCTTAAAGAAGGATTTTCACTAAGAACTTTGCCGATAATCGCTCCTGGATTTGCTTTGCCATTATACCTGACAGCATTCTGAAGAGCGTATTTCAGGATTAAATCTTTCATGATTTTAATCTAGAATTAATTAATATATAAAATTGTCTATTATCAAAACCGTAAAGTATTGTGCCCAATAGTTTCCATTTTTTCGCTACGCTTCAAAAACGAAAACTTTATAAACAACCTTCCCTATAGTTTTCAATAGACAAAGACTAGAGGGGACATTATATTTCTTAAAATGGGAAGGCAAACTACTATAATACCAAAGGCGCCAGTCGGAAGAATTCTAATGAAATCAGGTGCTAAGCGTGTTTCTGACAGTGCTATGAAAGCCTTTGCAGAAGTTCTTACAGAGATTGGCGAAGAGATAGGATCAAAGGCAGTTAAGATAGCGCAGCATTCTGGAAGAAAAACAGTTAAAGAAGGGGATATAAAGCTTGCTGGTAAGTAAGATTTTTATATCAATTATTATTCTATTCCACTCTATGGGCCTGTAATTCAACCTGGTAGAATACGCCCTTGGCTTTTTTACCGAATAGGGTGATATTCGAGTTCAAAACAGCTGGTTAAAAAATCAGTTATGAAAGTCTCGACAGGTCCATCTTTATCTTAAAGGAATATATGGCTGATACCTGTAGAATTCTTCTCTTGCTCCTGCAAAATCAGCATCAAAAGACAGAAGCTCATCTAAAGTATGGATTGTTATTCCTTGCTTATCTGTTCTGAATTTATTTTCAAAGCTGCTTTTCCATACAGCTCTTGATAAACTATCTGCTGTCCATGCAAAGAAAGGGTTTGAAATAATACCATCACCAGGATGCCCATACAATTGAGTTACTCCCCGTATTATGTCCTGATAGCTGCAATGGCCAGGCTCAAATCCCTGATTTACCCCATCAATATACAACTCTTTTTCACCTTCAAGATAACTTGCTTCAATAACAAATGGGTTCCCATCTGCGAATCCTTCAATAGTCACAATCTTCTTTGGTGCAGGTCCTTTTTTAAAATTTGTATGGCACTCAATTGGAATATCACCAATCGCCATATCAAAATCACATTTACCATCTACAACATACGGATAATATGCTTTAGGATTTGGAGGGCTGTAAGGCTCAGACTCTGCACATACTTTTACACCATCTGAAAAAACATCCCTAAATACACTGCGTGCATTTCTATTCTCATTTAGATTGCCAAGGATATACAGGATAAATGCAATAGTATGTATAGACTCCTGATACTGAATTGGAACCATCTTGTTGTGGTTTTTTGGAATTTTTTCATCTTCTCTGTCTTTTGACCTGTCAAAGTACATTGATGTAATCTCAACATCCTCGAAGCCGGATAGATATTCTACAATTCTATGAGTCATAGGGTCAAACAGCTCTGGAAAATCATACAAAACATCAACACCAGAAGCATCTACTGCTCTTGCAATTTCCTCACATTCTTCTGGTGTTTCAGGCAGAGTCATTGGTTTTTCAACAACTAACAATTTCTTAGAGAGCTTAAGCAGAGCATCTAGGTATTGTTTTCTATCTGCTGGATGCAATGCAAGATGAAATATGTCTGCATCAGCAGAATAAACTGCTTCTTGTGAAGGTAATTGCACTACAGAATCAGGTTCTATACTTTCAGGAAGGCCTTTTAGGTCATAGACAAATGGCTTAATTCCAATATCTATACATGCTGATGCTGTTCTCTCACCAATAGACCCTAATCCAGCAATTGCAATTCGTGGTAACCCTCCCATACAATAAGGAAATCAGGTAAAATATTTAAATAATGCTGTTATACCAAGGTAAAATGACAGATTGCATATTTTGCAAGATTGTAAAAGGAGAGATACCTTCTGCTAAGATTTATGAAGATGATAATATTTTGGCTTTTCTTGATATAATGCCAGCCAATAAAGGCCATGCTTTGGTTATACCTAAAGAGCATTATGAAACATTTATTGATATTCCCGAGGATATTTTAAGCAAGTTATTTTCTGAACTGCAAAAATTGGCAAAAGCAGTTGTTAAAGCAACATCTGCAGAAGGGTTTAACCTTTTTATGAATAATAAGGAAATAGCTGGCCAGGTTGTTCCTCATGCTCATTTCCATATTGTTCCAAGGTTTAGTGGTGATGGTTTAGAGTTAAAGTGGCCTTCAAAGAAGTATGAAGATGGTGAGATGGATAAAGTGAAGGAGAAGATTATTGAGAATATTTAGGTCTTTCTTCTTAAGTAATCAATATT
>CAZOXR010000028.1:0-9822 GCA_964583885.1 uncultured Methanosarcinales archaeon
ATAAACAATACAATTAATGACTTCGACGGCCATAGCCCATTAATCAACCAACTTAAAAATACAAAAGCTTTTATATCCAACTATTTACATGATCTTCAAGATGAAAGCATTAATTGACGAGGTAATAAAGGAGATTAAGCCTTCAAGAGAAGAGGAGGCAGCAGTTTCAGCTAGTGTTAAAACTGTACTGGACAGGATAAATAAGGGATTAAAAAATGCCAAGGCTATCTTAGGCGGTTCAGGGGCAAAAGGGACATGGCTCAGGGGCTTGCATGACACAGATATATTTGTCCGGTTTAATTATAATGATTACAAGGATAAGAGTACGCAGCTTTCTGATATACTTCAAAAGAGCATAGGAAGACAGTTTAAGAATATGAAAAGATTGCATGGCTCAAGGGATTATTTCCAGAGCAAAGAAGGAAATGTTACTTTTGAGATAATCCCTATCCTGAATATAAAAAAAGCAGATCAGGCAAAAAATATTACTGATATAAGCCCTTTACATGCAGAGTGGGTTAATCAACATAAAAAATTAAAGGATGATATAAGGCTGACTAAACAATTCTGCAAAGCAGCCAGGGTTTATGGCGCAGAAAGCTATATCAGGGGATTTTCTGGTTATATATGCGAGATTCTAACAATATATTATGGCGGATTTTTGAATCTAGTAAGGAAAGCTTCAAAATGGAAAGAGAAGGTAATAATAGATGCAAATAATTTCTATAGCGGCAAGGATGTTTTAATGGAGATGAACCAGTCTAAAACATATTCTCCTTTGGTGCTAGTAGACCCTGTTCAGGCAGACAGGAATGCCGCTGCTGCTCTAAGCAACGAGAAGTTTGAAAGATTCAGGTTATGGTGCAGGAACTTCCTGAAGAACCCTTCAAAAACATATTTTGTTGAAAAGAAAATAACAATCCATGAGCTGATAAAGAAATCCGGGAAAAATGAATTGATCTTATTGGATGTTAAGTCAAAAACAGGCAAAGAAGATGTAATTGGGGCTAAGTTATTGAAAGTCCTGACATACCTGAGAAATGCACTTGAAGATAATGAGTTTAGAGTTTATGGTTATGGATGGGAATGGGATAAGGAAAAAGAGGCTTTGTTTTATTTTATTGTTGACAGAAAGATTTTATCTGAAGCGAAGAAAGTCATCGGGCCGCCTGTAAAGATAAAAAAGCATGCAGAATTATTTAAGAAAAAATACAAGAAAACTATTGTAGAAGGAAAAAGGGTTTATGCCCATGTAAAAAGAGAGTTCAGGAGAGCAGAAGATTTGATTGAAAATATGAACAAGACAGAGTATGTAAAAGAAAGAGTAAAATCAATAGAATTAATTGATGTTGAATGATAAAATGCAGGCAGTTATTCTAGCAGCAGGAAAATCAACAAGAACATATCCTTTGACTTTGACAAGGCCAAAGCCATTGCTTAAGGTTGGCAAGAAAACACTTCTGGAGCATAATCTTGAGCAGCTTGATGGATTAGTTGACGAATTAATCTTAGTTGTCGGTTATAAAAAAGATATGCTCATCAATTTTGTGGATAAGATAAGGAATAGATATAAATTTAAAATAAGTTTTGTTGAGCAAAAAGGGCAGCTAGGAACAGGCCATGCTTTATTGCAGGTTAAGGATATTGTTAAAGGAAGATTTCTTCTGATGATGGGAGATGATATTTATTCTAGGGGAGATATTGAGAATTGCATGAAACATGATTTTTGTATACTTGCTAGAAAAGTGAAAGACCCAAGCAATTTTGGTATTTTAGAGGTTATTGGTAAGAATGTTAAAAACATTATAGAAAAGCCGCAACTTAGGTTCTCTGATTTGGCAAATTGCGCGCTTTATGTTATGGATAAAAAAATCTTTGATATGGTTGAGAAATTAAAGAAATCAAAAAGAAAAGAATATGAAATAACAAGCGCTATAAAGTTGCTGGCGCAGAAGATAGATATTCCTTATGTTCTGGCTAAAGAATGGATTCCTGTTGGTTACCCCTGGGATCTGTTTAATGTTAAGAAAGTCTTTGGAATAAAAGGGAATGCTGTTGGTGGTGGTTGTAAGGTAGATGGTGATGTTAAGGATTGCATCATAATGGATAGAACAATAATAGAGAAGGGTTCTTATATTGAGAATTCGATAATTGGAGAAGCTGTTTATTTTAATGGCATAGCAAAGGCAGCAGACAATGTTGTTTCTGTTGTTAGGAAGCTTCCGAGAGATGCTGGAAGATTAGGGGCAGTAATTGGTGATGGTGTAAAAGCTGAAGAGGTTAATATAAAGCCTGGCTGCAAGATATGGCCTGGCAATAAGGTTAAAGGGGAAATTATGGGGGATGTCAGATGAATGAGATACTAATGCTTATATTTTTGACTTTGCTTCCATTTTTAGAGCTTAGAGCCAGTATTCCTTATGGAATTTTTGCTACTGATATCCACTGGTCAACTGTTTTTTTTATTTGCGTTATAACAAATATAATCCTTGGGCCAATAATCTATTTGTTGCTGAAAAGATTCGTTGATATTGCTACTAAGATAAGAGTAATAGATGCGCTCTATAAAAAAAGTGTTGAAAGAACACAAAGAAGAATACATAAGATAGTGGATAAATGGGGTGAGTTGGGTGTTGCTGTCTTTATCGGCATCCCTTTGCCTGGCTCTGGTGTTTATTCAGGAGCCTTAGCTGCTTATATTATTGGCTTGAATTTCAAAAAATTTATAATAGCCACAATCATAGGTGTAATAATAGCAGGAATATTGGTCACTATTGTAAGTTTAACAGGCATAGAAGCATTACAATTTTTTATTAAGAGAATCTAAAATGAAAAAAAGAGGTGTTTGGTTTTTATTAATTACAGTTCTATTTCTAGTTGCTTCTTTCTTTTATGATAAACTGCTCTTTGACTATATAGTTTTAAATGGAAATGCAATTATGGATTTGTTTTTTACATGGATATCTAATTTTGGAAGCATTTTTGTTGTTATGCTTGTTGTTGCATCATTATTTCTGTGGAGGGAAAGAAAGAATGAGTGGGTACCAGTGATTTGGTCAAGTTTTATTATCTCTTTTGTTTTCAGCTCAATATTAAAGTTTCTATTTGCAAGAATACGGCCTTATGGTATAGTCCCTTTTTTTTCTGTTGGAATAATGAACTATTCATTTCCCAGCTTGCATGCAGCAGTAGCATTTTCATTATTGCCTATACTGAATAGAAAGTTTCCAAGACTTAGGTGGTTTTGGGTTTTATTTGCTGTTTTAACTTCTTATGGCAGGATTTATTTAGGATTGCATTACCCAAGTGATGTTATTGCCGGAGCCCTGATCGGCTATATTATTGGCTCTCTCTTGGTGTATTCTGAAGAAAAATATGCTATCTTTAAGCTTTCAAAGATTAATGTGTTTGAGTTTAGGAGGCAGATATTTCATGTTTTCTTTGGGGTGTTGCTTGTTGTTTTGATTAAATTTGATTTTCTGGATGTTTTTTTGCTTATTGTTTTCATAATCATTGGTTTAGTATTGTCTTTTTTGAGCAGAAGATTCAGGATACCTTTGATTCACTGGTTCTTGTCTAAGTTTGAAAGAGCGGATTCTTTGGTTAGATTTCCTGGCAGAGGAGTTATCTCTTATTTGATTGGAGCTTTGATTGTTTTTTTGTTATTTGATAAGAACATAGCAATGGCTTCTATTATGATATTAGCTTTAGGTGATTCTGTTTCTCATCTTGCAGGCAGGTTTGGACGCATTATTAATCCATTTAATAATAAGAAATTTTTAGAGGGAGCTATAGCTGGATTTATGGTTGCCTGGTTAGGGGCTATGTTGTTTGTTAATTTATGGCCTGCTTTTTTGGGCTCTTTGATAGCTATGATTGTTGAGGGTTTTGAAATAAAGATGGGCAGGGAGCAGCTTGATGATAATGTTGTCATGCCTTTGGTAGCTGCAGTGGTTATTTGGGTTGTTAGTGTGTTTTTTTAAATCGATATATTTATATACTCTCCTGTGTTTCTGTCCCTTATGAATAGTAGAATATGTTGTTGTTGCTAAAGTTCTCTCATTGTTTTAGTTACTAATATACATTAAATCTATTTGGAGGTGCTATAAATGCAAACTAATTATCAAACAGTAAATCCTGAAGATAAAGCAGAAGAATTCAGGGATAAGTAATGGATTTTTTACTAAAATGAAAATCATTGATGATATCAAGGCAGTAAAAAAGAATGACCCTGCAGCAAAGAATTTAATAGAGACATTACTATGCCATTCTACATTGCATGCGCTATTTATTTATAGGATTGCTCATGAATTAAATAGATTGGGAATTCCTCTTTTGCCACGATTCTTAACACAAATTGGTAAGTTTTTGACAGGAGTTGAGATACATCCCGGAGCTAAGATTGGTTCTGGCTTTTTTATTGATCATGGTACAGGTGTTGTTGTTGGCGAAACAGCTGTTATTGGTAAGGATTGTGTTTTGTTTCATAATGTTACACTTGGTGGGACTGGCCACCATATGGATAAAAGGCACCCCACAATAGGTAATAATGTATTGATTGGAACTCAGGCAACATTGCTAGGGCCTATATTTGTCGGCCATAATGTGAAGATAGGCGCAAATACTACTATAATCAATAGGGATGTTCCTAGTAATTGTACTGTTGTTGGCTCTCCTGGGAAGATTATTAAATTAGAAGGAGAGAAAGCTGATTTGTCATTGCCTGTAGCGCATTATAGGCATAAAGGGTAGTTTTTCAATACTTTTTTAATCAATAGTACTTGTACAAGTGCACAATTAGTTGTAATTGGTGGTTGTACTGTACAATAATTATTATTTTTTGTTTTAAACAGGAAAATAATAAAAATTATTCTGCTGAAATCCGTACACAAATAATTGTGTTGTTGTCTCTGCTCTATTGATTTGTTTTTTTATTGATATCCAAAGCTTCACGAGCTCGCCTATATGGCTCGCGGTTATGATTTGAACTCAAAAAAAAACGAAATGTTTTTAAACTAACAATTCTATAAAAACTAGTAATATGCTAAAAAGAAGTGTTTTGACATTATTGTTATTTATTTTGATTATCACATCTTCTTCTGCTTTAACTGCTGATTACACTGATTATCATATCTATGAAGGGTATCCTGATTTAAACTGGGATGTTACTTTTCTCCGTATAGGATATGATGATGAGCAAAAAGAGTTTATAACATTGATTAAGTTTGAGCAGGAATATACAACTCAAATAAGGGCAACATTAAGATTTGATCTTTATGATTCCCCAAGTGAAAATGATTTAACAGTTAATGTTTATCCAATAACTGATTGGCCAGCAGAAGTATATTATCGAGAACAGCCAACATATGGTTCTGCGGTCCGTTCTTTGATAATAAAGCCTACGCAAACAAGCTATACTATATTATTGCCTAACTTACCTGCAGGCACAAAAGGTATTGCTTTAAGAGCAGCAAGAAAGTTGGCAAGTAACGAGAAGATAATAACAGTCGATAGTTTGGAAATTGAAGGTGTTTCTTCAGCTAAACCAGCTGTTGTTGCTACAACCACTACAACAATTGACAAAGGAACATGCGCCTGTAGTTTAGGAGAAGTGACTGATGATTACTGCAATCTTGCGTTTGGCTATACACCTAATTGCATTGACGATTCTATCTGTGCCTGTGAAGAAGAGGTTTATACACCCCCTACTACAACCACAACAATAGTCCCACCTCCTGCTATAACTCCAACGCAAGAGCCAAAGGACTGCAAATCCTGCATTAGAACAGGCAAAAGCTGGTGCGGTGGAAATGGAGTGGATAAATGCATTGTTATGGAAGACGGGCAGGAATGCCTTCGTCTTGAAGGAGAATATTTTGTATATCACATTGATGCCTGCCCAGTCTTTTTGAAAGCAGATGGAGAAGGGTGTGGTGATAATTCTGAATGTGATTCTGGTTATTGTGATGATGCTTTGTGCCAGATCAGCCCATTTGCAAAAGGAACTTTTACTGTTGAAGATTTAGCTAATAGAAGAAATGAGATTGCTAATACTCCTGGAGCTGTTCTGATAGAAAGTATAGAGAAGTATGGTGATTTGTATGAGACCTATAAATTTAGGGATGATAGACAAGTTGTCCTGCAGTTTGATGCTGACAGAGTTTTAATACTTGAAACATGGTCAAATCCGAATAAACCTAGAGAGTATACAGAGATTGAATATAAGAAAACATTTGACGAGCTGATTGTTCGTTGTACTGCTTCTGAGGAAGAGTATCGAGAAGCTTTGCGCCTCTATAGGGGAGAAACAGGGTTTTATCGTCTTGAAACAGTTAAGATTAAAACTAAATATGGTGAATTGTATAAAGAAGTCGAGACTAATTCAATATTTGGAAATGTATTTATATATACTCATGGCCATAAATTTGGCTATCTTGACGAATATATACCTAATGATTCAATGTTTGGTTATGATTTAGGGATTGCAGAATATCGGGAGACGCGATATAGAAAACCCCATGCTGAAGTGGGTAATCATATTAGAGATGTATTGGATATTGAATTAGATTATGGTGTTGAACATGTTGTTCTAGAGAGGGATTCTGAGGGGAATCCTACTAAAATGTCATTATATCTTGATGATAATGTACCTGGAAGGGAATCACGTTTGACAGGAATTACACATAGGGAAGGGCTTGATGAACCTGTTGGTTATCTTGTTACAGTTTGGGGTGTTGGAAATAGTAATGATCAAATTAGAATATATGATAAAAACAATAACCTAGTTTATTCTGCTAATCTGGCAAGCAAGGATGGCAGCTTCACTGGCATTAGCTCAGAAACTTTTTTTGGGCCAAACGGGCCAAAACTGATCAGAGACTATGAAAAAAGAGGAGACTATTATGAGGTTGTGGATATACCCTATAGGGATCCAGGAGTAGAATTACCTGAACTTACGCCTGATACTTTACCTGATCCAGGACAGTATCAAATTAGCCCTCCTTATGATGATGGAATTATTGGAACACTTGACTATCTTCTGGATAGGGCTATTGTGGCAATCTTTGGCAGTGGAGGCGGAGGGCATGATTGCGCAACTAAGTGTTCTGGTAGGATTTCAAATGATCCTTATTCAATACCTCTAACTTATAGGTGCATGAAAGATGAAATCTGCCTTGGAGATGGAGTCGGAAAATGCGTATGTGAGATGGAAGGCGACATCTGTACAGGTGAGTTTGTAGAGCAGGCTGGTGAAGGTGGAGGATGCAGTGCTGCAAAGGCTACAAGAACTGGTTCAGTACAAACAGATACAGTCGACAGAGGCCTTTGCACTTGTGATAGTCAAGGAAACATACTCACTGATGACTGCAATCTTCCAAATAATTTTTATGCACATTGTTATGCAAGAAACAATCCAGTCTGTGTATGTGAAGAAGAGGTTTATACTCCAACTACTACAACAATTCCAGCAGCCACATCACAAGAGTCAGAAAGCTGCAAATCCTGCATAAGAGCAGGAAAGCAGTGGTGCGGTGGAAATGGAGTTGATGAATGCGTTATCTTAGAAGATGGACAAGAGTGCCTTCGTCTTGGAGGAGAGTCTTTTGTCACTAATCTTGCTTCTTGTCCTTTGAAAAAAGAAGGAGAAGGATGTGGTGATAATTCTGAATGTGATTCTGGTTATTGTGATGATGCTTTGTGTAAAGATATCCTACTCTTACCCTTAGCAAAAGAAGTCTGGTCTGAGGAAGATATGGAAAAAAGAATAGCTTATATTAGAAAGCGCGGGACTGAAACTGATTATACTTCATCTCCAGATAATTATTTACAAACTTATACTTACACTATCAGAGAATCTGGGGAGATAGTTAGAATAAAGTTTAGGGGGGGGAAATATTGGAGGAAAGATGGACTAATCCAGAGACAGGAGCATTTAAAAAAATTTTTTGGTTATCTAGGTCGGCGCTATGGACATGGAATACTGATGAAATGGAGTATCGACCTATTGTGAACGAGTATAATCTAAATGATATTACTGAGATTCGACCTGGTGGACCTTCAGGAATAGACCTATGCCATAATAAGTGCAGGACAACGGAAACTGAGAAACCAGGTGCGCAATTTGAATACAGCTGCATTGACGATGAAGTCTGCCTTGGACATGGTATTGGAAAATGTGTATGTGAGATGGAAGGCAAAATCTGTAAAGCTACATTTGAGAAGCAGCACGGCGAAGATGGCGGGTGTACTATTTAATTAATCTTTCTTTGTCAATAATCTTTTTATCAATAGTTAAATTACAGGTGAAGAATTATTTCTGATTTGTGGTTTTGTTGTACAATAATTATTATTTTACATTTTAAACAGAAAATAATTAAACTATTTCTTCCACTGACTCTTCCACAAATAGTTGTGCTGTCATTTCTTCCCTATTGATTTCTTTTTTTATTGATTATTGTGCTCCATCTGTCAGCCTACGCGGCTAGCATTCATGTATCCTATTACAAAACTAAACCTTTATAAATAAAATCGTTCTTCTTTTATGGTTAAAAATGATTCACAAGCAACTTGAAAAAGTATTTTTGGCTGAGAAAGAGCCATTTAAGGATATACTTGGCCAGGAAAAGACAAAATTAAGCCTGAAATCAGCTTTGATGATGAACAGGCATATTATTGTAGTTGGAGCTCCTGGAATTGGAAAGACAACACTAGCAAAGAATGTTGCTAATTTATTGCCTGAGATAGATGTTGTTGATGAATGCAGTTATCATTGCGATCCAAAAAAGCCAATATGCCCGCAGTGTAAGTTAAAGAAATCATTAAAATCAAAAAAGATTTGTGGTAATGAAAGATTTGTAAGGATCCAGGGAAGTCCTGATCTGACTGTTGAGGATTTACTTGGTGATATTGATCCAATAAAAGCAATGAAGTTTGGGCCTTTAAGTTTAGAGGCATTCACTCCTGGAAAGATCTTCAAGGCTAATCGTGGAATATTGTTTTTTGATGAAATCAACAGATGCCCTGAGAAATTGCAGAATGCTTTGCTACAGGTTCTTGAGGAAAGAAAAGCAACTATTGGAAGTTATGATGTTGATATTGATGCTGATTTCATATTTATTGGGACAATGAACCCTGGTGATTCAAGCACTGAGAAATTATCTGATGTTTTTCTTGATAGGTTTGATTTAGTGTATATGGGCTATCCAGAGACAAGTGATATTGAAAAAGAGATTGTTAAGCTGAGAGGAAAGAAATTGGCTGAGTTTCCTGATAAATTACTGCATCTTATTGTTCATTTTGTAAGGCTTTTAAGAGAAGATGATAAATTAGCTAAAAAGCCGGGTGTAAGGGCTTGTCTTGGCTTGTATGAGAGGAGCCAGAGCAATGCTTTGCTGAAGAATAAGAAAAAAGTTAGCCTGGATGATATAAAAGAGGTTATTGTTTCTGTTTTGTCGCATAGGATTGAGCTAAAGCCTTCTGTTAAGTATCTGCAAAGCCCTAATGAATTCATCAAAGAGGAGTTCAAGAAAGTTCAGGATTCTTATGATGAGATAGACGATAAAAGTGGTGATTACCCGTGACACAGATACAGAGATTAAAAAAACATCTAAGATAGAAGAGCTTTCTGGAAGTATGGGTTCTAGTGATGAAGAAGATAAGTTAATGCACTCTGTTCTTGAAGGAGATAAGAAAACAATTGATGATGGTAAGTTATTGAAGGAAGCTATGAATGAAGGCACGAGTATGTTTACGCCTGACTTGATGTTTGAGCAGTTAGTTAAGAATTATTCTATGGCAAAGAAGATCTATGGCAAGACCCTG
>CAZOXR010000029.1:0-6959 GCA_964583885.1 uncultured Methanosarcinales archaeon
CAGCTTGTATTGCTCTGGCTGTCTCATTCTCGCAATTATTTCCTGGAAACAATATTACAGCTATGTTTGGTTTTGGCATTTTTAATCAATAGCCCCCATTTTAATCTTAAATGGATTTTGTTATTTAAATATTGTGATTATAATAGCTATAGGCTAACAGACAAGAAAATTTATATATCCTCCTGTAACCCTTTAGTTGATAATAATGTACAGACCTTCACGTTTAGGTGCGCTTGCTTTACTAGCAGCATATTGTATGGGTGCTTCTGCTAGTCCTGCTGCCCCTCCTGAAGACTTAAACCGTATAAGGACCACTCTTTCAAATCCACCTCATAGGCCTATGCCACTCCAAGGCGGGTTTGGTGTAGGGAGAGTATATGAAATAGGTGGAATTAGAGTTGAATTAACAGATGCTTATACTTTAGTTTCTATACCTGCTAATCCTGACAGTGGTCAAGATCAACGTCATTATATTGATTTTGGTAGTGATGGAGTACCAGATGGAGTAGCAGTGACTTCCGGACCTGTTAATCCTAGTGAGCTTAGCATGGTTCTTGACGAGCTAAGGCAGCAAGATACTAGAGGATTGGAAAGCGCTTTGCATTTCGGGTCTCAGCGTGCAAGACGTGAGGATAACTCCCCATTTAGCCTACGCGACGTCGTATTCTTAGAATATGGATCAGAAGACACCACAGCAACAAGCTACGACGTTGGTCATGGAGAAAGAAGTATTGTCACAACAAGCGGAAATGCTAAATCAACTGCAAGGTCTATTGTAAAAAGCGTTCAGACTGGGTATGACAGGGTTATTGCTGCTTTGAAAACAACTCTTAGAATTCAATAATTCATCTATAAGCATCTGAAAAGCCATGGCTCCATGACTTCTTTAATTTCCATAAAGGCAGATTAATAATCTCTTTATCTTTTTTAGCAACAACCAATGAATCACCACTTGTTTTGCCCAATTCAATTAATTTCAAACCATACTTCTTAAAAATCTCTTCAACTTTTTTAACATCATCATCTTTAACCTCAAAAACAAAGCCAGAGCTTTCTGAAAACAAGGTTTTATCTGTTCTTAAACTGCTAAAATCAATATCGACTTTCGCTCCAATCCTTCCTTTTGCTTCTCCACCTAATAACATCTCACTGACTGTTGTTATAAACCCACCATCTGAAATATCATGACAACTCAAAAATAAACCTTTATCAATGCAGTCAGTTACAGCATAAATCATTCCTCTTTCTTTCTCAAATTCTATTTTTGGAACATTAGCTCCAATCTGATTATTAACCTCATAATATACACTGCCACCTAATTCATCATTTCTTTCACCAACTAAAAATAATGTAGAATTTTCCTGCTTAACCTGCATTGTAATTGCTTTGCCATAGTCTTTCAAAACACCAACACAGGCAATTATTGCAGAAGGATCAACTGCTTTTCCTGTTGCGCTTTCATTGTAAAAGCTTACATTTCCAGAAACATATGGAACTGGCTTTTTGGTTCCTTTCAAATAAATCTCAGTAGCTGCTTCACCAATTCCTTTAACACCCTCAACAAATTCATAAAATGCTTCAGGAATCTCTGGATTGCCGTAATTCAGGCAGTCAGTCAGACCATAAGGAACAGCGCCAACAGCAGCAACATTTCTCATTGCTTCTGCAACTGCATTTATTCCAGCTAAATAAGAATTTATCCGACCATATTTTGGGTTTCCATCAACAGACAATGCATAGCCAACTTTATCTCCAGCTATTGGCGCCTGCACACCAGCATCTGCTTCGCCTGGCCTTATAACAGCCAAACCCTGCACTTCTGTATCATAATGCTTGTAAATAATCCGTTTAGAAGCAACATTTGGATTATACAAAACATTCAATAAAGTCTGGTTATAATCAGTTGGCTCATCAAGCTTTGGCTCTTTAAATGTTTTTTTTGGCTTCTTAGCTTCTCTTTCATATCTTATGCCTTCTGTAACAACCTTAACAGGAGCATTGCATACTATTTTTCCTTTATGCCTTAATATATAGTCTGTTTTTTTAGTTACTTTTCCAGCAACAACTGCTCTTGCTCCTTCTGCAACATTTGGAAGTTCAAGATCTTCATTATATATCTTTAATATTGTTTTTGTAAAATTAGGCGGCGATATCCAAGCAAACCTTTCCTGGGTTTCAGAGCATGCAATTATGTAAGGAGGTATTTTCATTGATGTATGTATCTTGCTTAGATCAATATCAGCCCCATAATCAGCAGCATCACATAGCTCAGATGTAGCGCACATTATACCACCAGCACCCATATCCTTAAATCCGAGCTTTATTTTCTTTTTTCTTGCTTCATTAAAAACAGCTTCTGTTGCCCTGACTAAGATATTTTTCAAAAACGGATCCGGAACCTGAACAGCTCCTTTGTTGCTTTCCTTGTCTTTTTCGTCAAGTATTAATGATGCAAAAGCAGCTCCACCAAAGCCAGAGTTGTCAGTTGCTTTTCCAACAATAATTATATCATAGCCATCAGCATTCTCAGGAGCTTTGCTATGGACAATATCTTTTTCTTTTATTAAACCGCAGCAAACCACATTAACTAAACAATTATCATCAAAGCTTTCATTAAAATAAACATCTCCTGCTATGTTTGGAACACCTAATGGGTTTCCATAGCCTGCAATACCTTCAACAACAGCATTTGCAATATACTTTGTTCTTTTACTGAACTTTCCTCTTGGATTCCCAAATCGTAATGGATCAGCTGTTGCAATTACTCGAGCGCCCATGCATAAAACATCGCGAACAATGCCTCCAACACCAGTTGCAGCGCCTTCATACGGAACAACCTGCGAAGGATGGTTATGGCTTTCATGGCTGATGACAATACCGTACTTTTCATTGTTTATTGTAGTTAAGTGGATTATTCCAGAGTCTTCAACTGGGCCTAGTATCACAGTTGGCCCTTCTGTTGGTAAATATTTCTTTAAAATTGGCCTTGAGCTTTTGTAAGAGCTATGCTCACTCCATTGTATATTAAAGACATGCAGCTCAGTTAAAGTTGGATTTCTACCCAGCAATTCAACTATCTTTCTGGCTTCATTTATCTTCAGAGAAATAGCGTTTTTCTTCAGAAATTCCTTTAGCTCTTTGTCTCCTAAATCACCTACCTTAATCACTTCGTTATCTATACCACCCATAACTAAATGTGTAGAAAGAATTATTTATAAAGTTTTTGGAAAAGGTTAAATTTAGTAGGTATAAACTCGCTTAATGTGCTTCAGGTTGTGCCAAAGCTTTTGCTACTGTATCAAGAAATTCAGCAGGCATGTATGGCTTATCCATGATTGCATAGGGGTTTGTTGCTCGAGCTCTTTCCTTATCATTATCATCACTAGTACCACCAGTCATATACATATGCCTACCATTACGATGCTCATCGTGAGCCTGTTTACACATTGCAGGTCCATCCATAACAGGGGTTTCAATATCAGATACAATCAGATCAACTGCATTTGCCCTCAGAACATCCAAACCTTCTGATCCATCTTCTGCTACAAGAACATTATATCCTGCCTCTTCTAGTAAGAGTATAGCAAGATGTCTAGGTGTAGGGTCATCATCCATCACTAATATTGTTTCTCCTGCCATTTTATTGTATACCCTCTAAAATCAGATATATCATTACTTAATAGTAGTACTACTATATAAATGTTTCGGTTTTAAAGAGCAAAATCGAAGCTAACAACCTGAGAATCATTTCTTAACAGAACCCAACCACACCTTCTTAACCCAAGGTAATGTCAGTGTTGACAAAACAAAAGCCAAAGCAGGAACTATCGAATTAATAAATGGCTTTGGCAATCCTGCAAAATAAAAGAATATAACTATGACAAAATAAGTCAGAATAAATAAAATTAACTTTCTTGTCCAGCTTGTTTCCCATGCTTTGTCTGCTTCTACTTTCTTGTTTCTTTCTTTGATTTTATTGATTTCTTTTTCCAGCTGATGGGTTGTTGCCATAGAATAAAGCCAATTATTGAATTATAAAAATCTTTCTAGTTTGTTTTAAAATAATTTAATAATATTTAAATAACAAGTGGAATTCATCTTACTGAAATGAATGAATCAAATGATTCTGGAGGAAACGCAGATTGTATTGATGAAGTCGTAGACTCAGCTGAAGAACAGCCCTACAAGGATCGTGTCCTTGGCTTACCGCCTTTAGATGGCGGTATGAGGCACACAATTGGGCTTACATTGCCTTCTTATCATGTACCTGGTGATGATCTTGTTATAGCAGATGCATTCGCAGGATACTATACTGACGTGACCCCCGTATATCTTAGATATCGAGATGGAATTGAAGAGGCTTTCTCATACTTTGGTTTTGATGTGGCTATTAATGAGAGAGATGATTTTGATGAAAGAGGAAACTTTGTTGTGCATAAAAGAAGCAACCTTGCCACAAATCCCAATCTAGACCTTGGTGATTGTAGTGTAGACCTATTTCATACACATATGCCTTCTTTTTATGATCCAAATGGAACAATAACATTAGAGGAAGATACAAATTTTGATTATGCAAGATTTTTTCAGGAGGTCCAGAGAGTTTTAAAGCCAAGTGGAAGATTTATTTTTTCTCATGACAATAATATCTATGATGGCTATAGTTCAGAAAGAACGAATTATGGATCAATGATTGATGCACTTAATAGAACGTTTACTAAAGTTGCAGAATATCACCAAAATAATCAAGCTACAGAAGGGGCAAGAAGATATTATGACAGCACAACTGATCCAGTTATTAATCCAGCCACATTTTCTGTTATTGATAAAGTTTCAATTTTTCGTATACTGGAAGCCATTCAAGCACAATCGGTAGAACCTACAACCTCACCAACAACATAAATACTTCCAGTAACCAAAACTAAATCACCATTTTCTGCTGTTTTCTTTGCATAACCAAGTGCTTCTTTAGCATCTTCAATAATTTTATGCTCTTTTTTAAGATATTTTGCTATTTCTTTTGGCTCAGCAGCTCTTGCTATGTTTGGCTTTGTTATAACTATAATGTCAGCTAATGGCTCAATTATCTCTATCATTCTCTTTACATTCTTATCACTAAGGATACCAATCACTAAAATCAATCTATTAAACTTTAATTTCTTAATCTCTTTTTTTAATTCAAGAAATGCAGCTGGATTATGGCCGCAATCAACCAAAACATTCTTCTCAATGAATTCAAACCTTCCATGCCATTCTGTTTTCATCAAGCCATTCTTTATTTTATCATTATTTATTCCTAGATTATGCTTCTGGTTTAACACTTCAATTGTCTTAACAGCAATAGAAGCATTCATTTTCTGAAAATCTCCTTTTAATTTTAAAGGAAACTCTATTGGTTTGCTAACTGCATATATATCTGAATTCTTTTCTTTAGCAATCTCTTTAATAACATCCAAAGCAGCTTCTTTTGCTCCTGTAACTACAGGAATGTTTTCTTTAATGATTCCTGCTTTTTCAGCTGCAACTGACTTTATATCCTTACCAAGGTATTTAGTATGATCAAAACTTATGCTGGTTATAACAGAAACTAGTGGCTTTGCGACATTTGTTGCATCTAACCTGCCTCCTAAGCCAACCTCTAAAACCAAAAAATCAACTTTCTGCTCTTTAAAATAAACAAAAGCCATTGAAGTTATAAACTCAAAATAAGTCTGGTTAGTATGCTGTTTTTTAACTATATCAAAATATTTGATAACATCATCTTCAGTTATTTTCTTGTTATCAACTAAAAACCTCTCTCTAAAATCACTTAGATGTGGGCTGGTATACATCCCAACTTTATAGCCAGCTTCAATCAAGATGGAGCTAAGCATAGCGCAGACACTGCCTTTTCCATTTGTTCCTGCAACATGGATTATTTTCAGCTCTTTATGCGGATTTCCAAGCTTTTCAAGCAAAGCTTTTGTAGTCTCTAAGCCTAGTTTCATGCCTCTGAATCTCTCTAAACCATACAGGAATTCAATTATTTCTTTGTATTGCATAGTAAATTAGAATATAACTTAATTAATAAAATTAACTAAAACAAAACAGGAGTAACATAAACTTCAACAACTGCTGCTACCAACAATAAAACAACAGCTAATATAGCTAAATCAGCAGAATCCCTTAGAACATGGTTAAACTTTTCTGAGCCAAAATCATGCTTAATAACAGCTACTGAAATAATTCCAGCTGCTAGACCACCCACAAAATAAGCTCCTATCTCAATAACACCGTGCGTTAAATACCTCATAAAGCCAATTGATACAGCTGCAAAAAAACCAGAATGCAAAGTGCCTTTAATGAATGTGCCAATAGCTGCTCCTATAACAGAGGCATTCCATCCTAAAATAAATATAGCTCCTGCGCCGTAGAAGAATGCAAAAAGCATGCAGAAGAACAACACCTTCATGTTATTAAAGAAGATTTTCATAAAAATATTAGAGCCTGTAATTGCATTTCCAGTAACATCTGAATTAATATTAGTTATTGTCTTTAATTGTATGTCAAAAACATCATTTGCAAGCTCTGGAGGCAGAAAAGTGTACCATAGTGCAAATGAAACAACAAAGCCCAAGAATAAGAATACAAAAAAAGATAATGCTTTTCCGTGCTCTTTTATTAACAATCTCTCACTTGTTATTGACCTGCTTTTCTCTTCTTCAAGCCTTATAGCGCCAACCATAAGATGAGCACATGCAAACACAGTAAAAAAAACCATTACTAAGCTGACATGGCTTTTGAATATCCACAATCCAAGCAATATGGCAAGTGACGAATAAAACAAGCCAAGAAAAAACATCTCCCAGGGCCTTCTCTCAGCCTTCAGAGGGTTTATTAATGATTCAAGGACCATATTACATTATTTAATTAGGTATTATTTAAGTGTTTCTGGAGAAATTAAAAGAAAAAGAAATTATTCC
>CAZOXR010000029.1:6969-9818 GCA_964583885.1 uncultured Methanosarcinales archaeon
AAAAAATGCAGAGTTTACAGGGACTGGTTTTCCATCTACATTAATTGTAATACTCTGAACAGTCAGGCCACCCCTAGTTACAGGTTCCTCTGCTTGGGCTACTGTTTGAGGTATACCCGGATCAATTCCAGCGTTCACTATTGCACTATATAATGTCAATTCAAATTCAGTGGCACCATCCTCAGCACTCCTAGGTATCAAATATACTCTATCTCCTGCCTTATAAACATAATCTCCCATTTTTATATCCTCCAACATTTAGTTATAATTATTAATTGGAGAATTCTATTTGATTTATAAAACTTTAGTTATTTACGATTTTAAAGTGATGATTGTTTCTAAGAAAAAATTAATGCTTTGCTAACTCTTTGAATAACACTTCATCTTCTTTGAAAACTATTTCTTTCGCTATTCTAACAAGTTCTAATAATTTCTTATCATTCTTAGAGATTATATAGGTCTCTTTTATAGTAATTTTATATTCTCCTTTTTTTAGATTATTTATAAGTTCAGATTCTCCTGATTCTCTTTTTTTTAGATTATTATTTTCCATTTTCTTTATCTCCGAGCATTAATTGTAATGCTGCCTTATTTAAATAATTTTCTACATCTTTACTTTCTATATAAATACAACAACTTTCCAGCCAATCTTTTATATCTTCAAAAGTTATTTTGCTATTATATTCTGCTACTTCTAAAATAAAAGAAAGTGCTTCTTTGAATTGTGTCTTCAAATGACATTTATTAATCAACATAAAAACTTTAGTTATTGCATACGCTGTTCTCTTATTACCGTCTACAAAATAATGTCTTTTAGCAAATTCATTTAAAGCAAAAGCACCTATACTTTCTGGATTTCTTTGATTTTTATATTGATGACTAATTAATTTGGAAGTTGAATTATATATGCCGCCCTCATCTCTTACCCCATATTCCCCACCACTTAGTTTAATTATTGTATCATGAATTTTTATTATTGTTTCTTGCATCTTAATTACTACCCCTTTTGATATTCTTTTTCGGGGTCTATTCCAATAAGGACTATTACATTTCGGGCAATTATTTGGGTTTTCTGATTTTCTTTTTTTCCAAGTATGATAACACCTGAAGCAAAATAATGTATCTTTATTATTAACCATATAGGTAGATATACCTACATATATATAAACATTTCGATTATAAAGTATATAGGTAAATATGCCTATATAGGTAGATATACCTACATAGAAGCCAACTTAATCAAACCCAACCCCTTCTAGAAAAAATTCAATGCTTAAACAACCTTATCCCAGTAAACACCATCGCCATCCCATGCTCATCTGCAGCTTCAATCACTTCTTTGTCTCTAATAGAACCGCCTGGCTGGATTATTGCTGTAACACCAGCTTTTGCAGCTTCATCAACACCATCCCTAAAAGGGAAAAAAGCATCTGAACTCATTACAGCGCCTTTTGCTTTATCGCCGGCTTTTCTTGCTGCAATCATTGAGCTGTCTACTCTTGACATCTGGCCTGCGCCAATACCAACAGTTACTGAATCCTTAGCAAAAACAATAGAATTTGACTTAACATGCTTATTTATTTTCCAAGCAAATATCATATCTTTAATCTCTTCTTTGCTTGGCTTTTTTTTTGTAACAACCTTAAAGTTTTTCTCCAAAATATCTGGAAATGTTTTTGTCTGCACTAACAAGCCACCAACAACCTTTTTAATATCTTTCTCATAACATTTGCCATAGAAACATGCATTTAATGGTCCTGTTTCTAACAATCTAATATTCTTCTTCTCTTTTAATAATTTCACAGCATCATCTTCAAATTTTGGAGAGATAACAACCTCAATAAACAATGGCTTCATTATCTTTGCTGCAGCAAGATTACAAGGCCTGTTCAAAGCAACAACAGAACCAAAAGCAGACTTTGGATCAGCTTCATGAGCTGTTTTATAGGCATCTTCAATCTTACTTCGGGTAGCAACTCCACTTGGATTTGTATGCTTGATTACAGCAGCAGCTGGCTCATCAAAATCCTTAACAAGCTGCAAAGCATCATTTGAATCCAGTATATTATTAAATGACAATTCTTTTCCATGCAGTTGTTTTGCATTTGAAATACACGCTTCTTTTACTAATTGGTCTCTGTAGAATGCTGCTTTTTGGTGAGGATTTTCACCATACCTTAAATCCTGGACTTTATTATATGACAGGTTCATTATCTCTGGAAACTCCATTATATTAAACCTATCGCAGAGGTAATTGCTTATTGTTGAGTCATACCTTGCTGTATGCTTAAAGCATTTTATTGCTAATTCCATTGATAAGGCTTCACTAATACCTTTGCCTTTCTTCAGCTCATCAATAATATTATTGTAATCATTAGGATCTACAACAGGAGCAACATGCTGGTAGTTTTTTGCAGCGCTTCTTAGCATAGTTGGTCCGCCAATGTCAATATTCTCAATAACATCCTCCATCTTGACTTTTTCCTTGGAGATTGTTTTCAAAAAAGGATAAAGGTTTACAACAACCATGTCAATTAAGTTTACATCATATTGCTCTATCTCTTTTACATGGCCTTTATTGTCCCTTACAGCCAATATACCTGCATGTATCTTTGGATGTAGTGTCTTAACCCGGCCATCTAAAATCTCAGGGTGTTTTGTATATTCAGAAACATCAGTAACCTTTACCTTGTTTTTCTTTAGTAAAGCAGCTGTTCCACCAGTTGATAAGATTTCTATCTTTAATTTTTGTAGTGACTTAGAAAATTCTACAACACCTTCTTTGTCAAACACTGAAATCAATGCTCTTTTTACTTTTATCATTGTATGCTCACCTTTTTTCCTTCTAC
>CAZOXR010000030.1:0-9660 GCA_964583885.1 uncultured Methanosarcinales archaeon
AATATCAGCTAAAAAGAGGGGTGAAGTCCCAGCAGCTTACTGAAAAATCACGATTAGGATAAGCACTTCCTAGATTACTGGAAGCATCATAAGGGTCAAAGCCTATTATCCTTTCTTCTTCATCAGTATATCCATCATTATCTGAATCTAAATTTAAACATTCACAATCAAAATAAAGGTATTCATCTCCATTTACATAAACCTGTCTTTGTCCGCAATAACTGCCATCAGGACAATTTACCTCAATATCCCTATATCCATATAAAGCTGAAAAAGATAATTTACCATTAGAATCTGTATGCCCTTTTAGATTGTAATCCATGTAAACCTTTGCACCCTGAAAAGGGTTATTGTCTAAATCGTCAACATCAACAACAATAGCCCCATAATCCCCAGAATCGCACTCTGGCAACCCATCAGTACACCCATATAAGCATTCTGTTCCATAACAATAGCATCCTTTTCCTACATCATCCCAATAGCATCCAAATAATTTTATATTGCCCTGATAACACAGATAATCAAAAATAGAACAGTCTAGAGTTGGGTTAATGTTTAAAGTCCCTGCATCTATATCACCCAACAAAAATAAACAGTCATTATCATCCTGGTCCACCAGTTTTAGCTTCCATCCACCCATATCAATCATTATCATATATTTTGCTGCATCTTCTGTAATCGAGAAGTAGCCTGTTGAGGAGGTTTGCACACTGTCAACAAAATTCTCTGAACAATCATATAATTCAATACCATAACCTTCTAAGGGGTTGTCATCAAGGTCTTTTAAGTATCCATGTAAAGTAGCAGTTAAAAGAATTGGTTCTGAAAACTGGGCACTGCCTACAATAGACTCACAATCCAAAACCTCAAGATTATAGCCAAGATAAGTGAAATAAAAGTCAAAATAACCAGCATCTGCAGCATCAACCTTAAAGTAACCATTACTATCAGTTGTGCCTGTATCAAATATATTTGTAGCACTACAATCTGTTAGCTTAACAGGGATATTTGGCTTGCCATTTCCGCTTGAATCTTTTATATAGCCAGACAAAGAAGCAGTCAAAACAATTTGTTCTGAAAACTGAACATTGCCTGCAATTGCTTCGCAATCAAGAACATGGATATCTTCTCCAAGATAGTTTAAATAGAAATCAAAATAACCGGCATCTGCAGCATCAACCTTAAAGTAACCATCACTATCAGTTGTGCCTGTATCAATTATATTCCCACTACAATCTGTTAGCTTAACAGGGATATTTGGGTTGCCATTTCCACCTGAATCTTTTATATAGCCTGATAAACTGGCGCTTAGCGTGATATCCTGAACCGAAACATCTCCTGCAAGGGCAGTGCACTCAGTTAAATCTATATCATAACCAAGATAATCCGCAGATAAGACATAGTTTCCAGCATTTGCGTTAATTGAGTAATAGCCATTGCTATCTGTATGATCATAAGCTATTGTTGAGCCAGTGCTGCAATCTTCAAGTTTAAACTTAACATTTTGGATTCCAGAACCGTCGCTGTATTTCATATATCCATGAACATTTGTTGATGTAACACAATTACCACCAGAACAACCATAAGGGCAATCCTGTTGATTGATAGTTGTGTAATCACAGAAGATAGTTGAGCCTGATATTGCACAGAAATGGTCAGCATACCCTTTAGTATTACCATCTACACAATACCAGTAGTTGTTAATGCTGCAGTCAGCATACTCTGAATCATCATATACACATTGATAACCGCTACAATAGTAATCTCTTTCCATGATGTAGTCGCCGTCGCAATAATATGTATCCTTACTAGCACAGTCAGAATCACTAGTACATTCAGGTGTTAAACAGGTACCATCACTTTGGCAGACCTGGCCACTACCACAACAATAGCTAGGGGCGCCGCTTGATGGGCAACAAAGTGAGGTGCTTGGATCATTACAGATATAGTTATTACCATTACAATACTCTGCATTATCACAATCATCCTGGTTGCTCCAGCAACCTTGTGTTTTTTCGCACCAATATGGAGACTCTCCTGGGCAACAATGGAAATCCCCATTAGAGCAGGTAGGATGATAAGAAGTGCTTGTGCACACATGCCAGGAACCTCCACAGTATTGGGCTCTATCGCAATAACTTTGGGAAGTCCAACAACTTTCAGTCACATCACAATAATAAGGATGGCTACTGGAACAACATGTTGCTTGTCCATTAGCTTTGCAGTTCCAACTGCCTGAAGAGCAATCACCCCAGCAACTATTTCCACAATAATTTGGATAGCTTGGGTTAGTGCATGTTCCAACATCACAATTACATTCTTTTTTGTAATCAGCTCCGCCAGAATCGCAACCAGAGCTACTAGAACACTCATCTTCATTATAACAATAGTAATATCCATTATCCACTGTACTTACACAACCCCCCAACGTACCACTGCAAGATGGAGTGCAGGAAGATGGCAGGCATTTAAAATTACAGGCACCACCTGCATGAAAATAACAACTCACAGAACTTGTTGAGGTTATTCCGATATTCATTCCATAACTAGTTTCCTGAAGACTACTCACTTCATCATAATTTCCAACAGGATTGGATGGGCTCACCTCTGGTTGTGACTCAGATACAGCCACATCACTAATTTCAGGACTAGTATCCTTAATCTCAGAAATCCCCACCCCATAGTTTTCTTCAATTGGTAAAAAAGAATCATCATCTTTTAATTCGTAATTTTCTGCTTGAGGCAAGGTTAATTCAGGAGGGATGTTTCTTTTTAGATTATTCTGTTCTAATGTAAGATTAACATTAAAAAAAGTATTATCTCTAGTAGGGACTGTGCTTAATTCAACATTAAAAATAAGTTTATGCGCATAATCTAAAGTAATGTTCTTATTCGATTGGTCTGAAATTTTATCAAGCTTGTAAGGAATAATCTTTTCTTTATTCAAACCATCGGTAGAGTAGACTTTATCAAAATTTTGATTTAAAGAAACAGAAGCATTAACAGGTATAAGAACTATTAGTACTATCATCAATAATGCTGTAAAAAATCTTTTTCCATTGATCATTTTCCGAAAATCGTTCCTATGAATGCAGGTATGCTCTTCACAAAACCAATAATAGCGCTTACATGGTCACTAATTGAAGGTTCTTCTTTGACCCCCTTAATTGGTTTTGCTGCTGTCGCATCAGATGGTAATGCTTTTCCAATATTTTCATCGCTCTCCATCTCATCAATGTCAACAATATTCACATTAGTCAGTTTTGGAACATCAGGCAATCCATAGATTTCATTGCGTGTAGGGCTAATATTCATCATAACTTTTCCAGAAAAATTAAGAGTTACTTGATTAAATGATGAATTGATTGCGATGTTTTGGATAGCTTTCTTTGGCAGTTCAATATCTTTTTCAATAGGAAGAGTTACAATGACAGGATCACCTATAGGTATGCCTGGCTCAATAGGCAATATGCTATATGTATTGTCAGGGGTTGCAGAAACAATATATGCCAAAACAAGCAAAGCTAATAAGTATATAGGTATTTTCTTCATATTACCAGCCCCCAATATAATGTAACTACTGTAGAATATATAAGCTTTTCCTCTATAAAACTGAAAAAGATAATCCAAAGAAAACCTATCTTCTCAAACCAATTATAACAGCGCCTAACAAGAATATAACCATTCCAGTAAGCATTACCACTCCAAGCGCCAAAACAAGCATATACTCTGGAGTCTGTGTGAATGAAATCCTGGTTACCTTAGGTACTGGCTCTGTAACAGCAGGCAGTGCAGTAACATCATCTATTTTCTGAACAATAACATCTTCCTTAACTTCTACAACCCTTACACAATCCTCTACCTCAAGATTAACTGTTTCTGTTACAGTCTCATCACCTTCATCATACTCTACTCTGATGAATATTGGATACAAACCAGCGCCTGCTTCATCAGCTGCTTTAAATGAATATGAAGACCTAAACTCATTATCATCTGCATCTTCTTCAATATCAAAGGTATCAACAACATTAACATCAAGCTCGCTATTGATTATTGTTAATCTAACATCATCCTCATCCTTCTCGCCAATATCCCTGACTCCAATATCCAAAACAACATTTCTTGAGCATTTAACACTGTCAGGATTCAAAACAGCCTTGTAAATAACTAATTCATGCTTTTCTCTTTCAAACTTGATTGTCTTTGAGGTGTCTAGATCCATATACTTAATGCTTGAATCATTGCCCTGCTCTCCTTCTGCCCTTACATAAACAATATACTCATCATTATCATCAACATCATAAGGCATCTCAAACTCAAATATTACATCATCGTCATCTACATCACCTTCATCATCACCTTCATCTAAATCAAACTCAGAATCATCTTCAATATCATCATTATCATCATCTTCAAGCTTTCTTCCACTGCTGTCTTCAAACCAAACTTCAAGTTGGATATCCTCTATGTCAAACTCTGCTTTATTTTCAATATCAACCTCAACAATTAATGTTTCTCCTGGCTTTAACCTATTATTAGTTCCATCAGATTCTAATCTAACCTTAGTTATATCCAAAACACCGCCAAAAGCAGTTACAGTAACATTATCAGCTGAGCTATCAACAATGCCATCATTAACAACAAGCTGGAATACATAAGTGCCTGCTTCTGTTGGTGTAAATGTTGGTTTTTCAGCTGTATAGCTTGACAAAGCAACATCAGTGCCAGAAACCTGCTCCCATAAATAAGTTAAAGTGTCATTAACATCAGGATCAGAACTTCCAGAGCCATCTAATGTAACTACATCATCAACATCTACATTTTGATCTTGACCTGCATTAACAACTGGCCTGTTATTAGTCCTTGTAAAAAAAGTACTGAAATGAGCTACATCAAACTCTAAGGTTCCAGTCTGGCTGTCCCAGTTAACATTAGTGCATAAATCTGAAGGACAAACAGTATTTCCAACTGCGCCAAAACCTTCATTATAGAAAATAACTGGCTCTGTCACAAAGCTTAATCCTTTCATTACAATATGTGCTGATTTATTTAACTGAGAATATCTTTCAGTGTCTATACCAATAACTCCTGGCTCAATAAGAACAGAACTATCTATACTGATAACATTCATTAGATTTAATGTGTTAGTGCCAAAATCTATACTGCCATAAGTTGCTTCTTCAATTGTTACGCCTGATGCAGCTGCTAATTCTCCTTCTGTTAAATCAAATATTGTTCCAGTGTATTTATTTTCTGTGTATGGTGTGTTGCTTACTGTCAAAGTCCATAAAACTGAATCAGTCAAGCCAAAACTATCTATTGCAGTTGCTGTTACATTATGCACTCCTTCAGACAAGCCAGGCACACTAACTGAATCTATAGTGACAAAAGAGTTTGTATCAAGATACTCGCCATCTAATGTCCAATCTATGGTAACTGCATCACCATCATCAATATCATCATAAGCTACACTAAACTGCTGAGAACCAGTTTCACCCATATCAACATTCAAAGCAATTGGGCTATGGTCTGTAATATTTGGTGGATTTTGTATTGAAACAACATAACTAAATGTGCTGCTCTGTGTTTCATCAGTTCCATCACTTGCTATAATATACCAATCATAGCTAGCTTCATGAATCAAGCCAGATACTAGAAAATCTGTTGTTGATTGTGCAGTGCTAATCTCTACTAGCTCTGTGCCCTGCTCTCCATGGTATACATTATAAGTTATATCAGCAGCATCATTATCAACATCAGTTGAAGCATCCCATCTTAATGTTGTTTCATCAAGGTATACTGTTATTAAATCTGCAGGCTCAGTTAAAACAGGAATTGTTGGAGGGTCATTTACTACCAAAACAGTTATTGTTATCCGTATTTTGGCTGTTGCATTAAATGAATCTGTTAAAGTAAGTAAAATTTCATCTGGCGGCCCTCCGCTTATATCTGGCAAAGGATATACCATAATAACATCCTTAATCTCATCCACTTCAACTGATATCAATGTTTCATCTACCTCAGTCACACTCCATACAAGTTTTTCATCAGTATCGTATGGATCAGCATCTAATTCATATGGCTTTAGATTAATTGTAAATGACTTATCTTCTTCTGTAGTGTACTGAGTTTCCATTGCAGGGTCTATCAGAGGCGCTGTGTTAATTTCAGGACCATCATTGACACTCAGTATATTGATAGTGAAGTCATCAACCACATGTGTTGCATCAAATGAGTCAGTCAGGGTTAAAGTAAATGTATCAGTTCCAAACTGGTCTTCAACACGTTCAAATGTAAGAACATCAGTTGCCTCATCTAATGTTATAGTAACCAATGTTTCATCTACATCAGAAATACTCCATGTAAGGTTTTCATCAGTATCATATAAATCAACATCTGATTCGTAAGGTGTTAAATCAAATGTGAATGTTATAAAGTCTTCCACAAGAGTTAGATTCAGTATTGACTCATTTTTCAGGGATAGCTCATCAATTACAGGATCATCATTAACATTTGTAACAATTAGTTCAATTGTATCTGTACCTACCCCTCCTAATCCACCATCATTAGCAAAGAAAGTCAATGCTGTCACACCATAATAATCGGGAGTTGTAGTAATAGTTACCTGGGTTGTGATTTCATCTATATCGACTAATATATTTTCACTTATTACTTTGTTTTCATCTATTGCTTCCCAGCTCCAGAATATTGGATCTTCATCTGGATCCCTAAAGTATTGATTCAAAAAGATTGAATTATCAGATTCTCCTTCTGAAAATTCTACATCAGGTATATCAGTTAAGACATAAGGCTTATCATTCACATTAGTATATGTTATTGTTACGGTCCTGCTGTCTGCTGTTCGCCCATATGGATCAGTAGCTGTAAAAATAACACTAGTTACTCCAAAATAATCCAGGTTTATTGGTGTTATTGTAACCTGCCCATTTGCATCAATATCAATAGTGTAATCGCCTTCTGGAGGAGCGACTACATGACTATGATCATAAACAAGAGTCTCGATATCCAGATCATAGAAGCTGCCTGCTATGTTGAAACTGTCTTTCAGACCTTCAAGAATAGTTCTATCATCTATTGGTGTGTTTTCATCATAGACAGGATCTCTGTTATTAACAGTAAACTCCCCTGGTAAATTCAATTCATTTCCCTCATCATCTACTGCGTAGAATGAGTATGAAACAGTTTCCATGTTTTCAAGATTAGCAGCTGGTATTAGATATGTATAAACACCATTTCCAGCATCCACTGGTGTTCTGCTCTCCATGGTCCCTGTACTGTCCTCATATGCTATAACATTATTCAGGTATGAATCAACTATTGTTGCACTTATAGTTACAGAATCATCATTATACATTATAGCTGGGTCTTCAGCATTAATTGTTATTCTTGGATTCAAATCATCTACTCTAAATGAATAATCTATTGTATCAGAATTTGTTGCCATATCTACAACAGTTGCAGTTACAGTGCAGGTTGTTTCTTGTCCTGCTGTACATCCAAGATCTGCAGGTTTTCCAGTATAGGTGTATAAATTACCGCCAGCAGGAGTCATTGTTTGTTGCGTTCCTGCAGTTAATGTAACTGTAGCAACATTCAGCTCTATTACCTCTAATGTGAAAACAACAGATGCGCCACTTTTTGTAATATTATCAGTCATGTCTGATATTAAGTAATTTATAACAGGCAGAGTATCATCAACATTAATATTCTCAACAGTTACGCTTGCATTCTCATTCTTTGCATCATCCTGTGCCTTTATTCTTAATGTATAATTTCCATCAGGCAATGTAGTAATAACAAAATTTCCTGTAAAAGGAGATGGGCTAGCTAATGATATCTCAATATCTGCAAAACCAGCTCTTTCCATAACTGCCTTTACTTCTCTTACATTTATATTATCAGTAATTGCAACACTAACAGGAATATCTGAATTATACCATTCCTGATCTGGTTGTGTTGGTGTGCTTACTTCTGGAGCATCATTATCAAGAACAGCCAATGGATTTGGTCCTTTTACCACCTTATTACCAAGGAGGTCTTCTATGGTTAATGTGTATTGAACAGCTTCTGCATTACTGTTTACAGTTATATTAAATTCAAAAGTAAGATCTTTCCTTGATTCGCTTAATACTACTGACTGATCAACTGACGCTACATCACCAGTTACCTTAAGTGAAGCTGATTTAATCTCAAAATTATCATCTGCACTTCCATATATCCTGAAAGTGTCTCCTGTGGTTGATTGCTCAATCAACTCAACATTCGCTGGAGGAGTATTATCAAATACAACATAACTTCCATCATCTGTGTTTGCTCTTGTTATCCCATCATTTCCTGATGTATCCTCAAAGTCAATGCTGAATGGAATCTGGCCATTTGTGTCTCCTGACTGCATTGTTTTGGTAACTGTCCATTGTGTGCCTGATCCAGATGGTGTTACAGCATTACTATCAATGGTAACTGTTGGCGATTGTATATTCTCACTTGCAACAATAGTTATTGTTACAATGTTGCCAACATTTGATAATGAATTATTTGTTGTATAGTCGGAAGCAATTGAAACAGATGTTAATGTTGGTTTTTTTGTATCAATCAAGAAAGATGCTGAAGTAGCTCCTACTTCGTCATTTCCAACTAAGTCTTTTGCTCCGCTTGCTTGTGCTATTGATGCAACAACATTAGAGATTGTTTGTTCTGTGCCGTCATGTGTGAGTGTAGCTGTGTAAGTATCATCTGGATTAGTAGTTGTAGTCCATGTTCCACCTGTTTGTGCTCCCCAATGAGAGCCAGTAAGTGTAATAACAGGAGCTGTGCCTGTATTCATAGTTTCACTATAAAGAACTGTAACTGTTTGTGTTAGTGTATCTTCAAATATTGTGCTAACTGTGTTTGTTATAGTTGCAGTTGGGTTTTCAGTATCAACATAAATATAATCTGCTCTTAAACCTGGATTCTGAATATTACCTGCAATATCTCTACCAGCAGCAACCAAAACATCAACAACCTCTTCTTTTTTAACACTAACATCTGCAATATCATAAGTCATAGTATATGTATCATCAGTAAATGTTGCTGTACTCCAGACACCACTTGGATTTATCAATAATGTAGGCAGCACAGGCTCAAATGAGATAACAGGATCAAATGCGTTGTCCATTGCTTCTGCGTATGTTAAAGTTACTATAAACTTGTCAGTGCCAATATCAGAATCTGAAATACTTTGTATGTTGCTTAATATGGTTACAGATGGTTTTCTTGTATCAACAATAAAAGAAGGTGAACTATCTGCATTCTCATCATTGCCTGCTACATCTTTTGCTCCGCTTGCTGAAGCTATGCTTGCTACTTCAGCAGGAATTGTTTCCTGAGTACCGTCATGTGTGAATGTTGCAGTATAAATTGTGTTTCCGCCACTCCATGCACCTCCTGTTTGTGCTCCCCATTGAGAGCCAGTAAGTGTAATAACTGGTGATGTGCCAGAATTCATTGCTTCATTATAAGTTGCAGTAACTGTAAGTGTTAATGCTCCTTCGTAAATTGTTGTAGGATTAACTGTAACTGTTGGAGTTGGTTTTGTGGTGTCTACAATAAAAGAAGGTGAACTATCTGCATTCTCATCATTGCCTGCTACATCTTTTG